>JASFGC010000016.1:0-22436 GCA_050123975.1 Syntrophobacterales bacterium
TCGTTGAGGGCAGAAGCTCTGCCAGTGAATCATCCAGTTGAAGCTTTTTCTGGCTAACAAGAGAGAGTGCCGTCAAGGCAGTGGCCAGAGGTTTTGTAAGGGAAGCAAGGTCAAAACGGGTTTGATTTGTCATGAGCCGCGGTGCTGGAAGTACGGCACCATTTCCCACCGCTTCGCAGAAGAGGGTCTTCTGGTGACGAGCCACCAGCAGTACGGCCCCAGGAAACACACCTCCGGCGACAGCGTCTAACAACAGCTGCAGGATTCTCTTTTGCCCGCTCATGGTGTCGTGGCCGTCTGGTGATAGGTTAAGGTGCCGGCTCCTGCGTCCAAAGTAGCGGTCAAGCCGAGGGGCAGGGTAAGGTTTTGCTGCTGGTGACCAATGGGAACGCCTGAGAGTATGGGAAAGGAAGTCGAGGCAAGACGTTCCTGGACCAATTCATTGAGTTCATCGCGCGGGCCGTTTTCGGAGAAATCGCCCAAGATTAAACCTTCGATGTCATTGAAGAAACCAGTGTGGAGCAGCTGGGTCAACATGCGGTCAATTCTGTATGTGGCCTCACCCCTGTCCTCCAGCAAAAGAAGAGCGCCGTCAAATGATGGGAGAAAATCCGTGCCCAGCAGGTGGCTGAGGGTGGTAAAATTGCCTCCGAGCACTGTTCCCACAGAACTTCCAGGTTTGAGGCTGAGTGCCTCCGGAAAATGGTACTGTATGGGTTCAGTACTACTGAGAGCCATCCAGAGAGAATCAACGGTATCTTGGTCAGCCGTGGCCAGGGTAGAAACGGTAGGGCCATGGAAGCAGACCAGGCCGGTCTGCCTGAGACAGGCGAGAAGTAAGGCAGTGATGTCACTGAATCCCACCAATGGTTTGGGAGTAGAGCTTAAGTGGTCGTATGAGAGCTCCGGAAGAATACGCAGGGAGCCGTACCCGCCCCGGGCGCAAAACAGACCTCGTATTTGGGGATCTTGGACGAATTGGTTGAATCGAGAGGTACGGTATTCATCACTTCCGGCCAAGTAGCCGGATTGCAGGCTCTCGCTTCCCACGTCCACGACTACCTCCAAACCCATTTTCTCCAAGATGAGGCAGCCTGACTCGAGTTCGTTGACTGGACAGGGACTAGCCGGCGCCAGTACACCTACCCGGTCTCCAGGTCGCAGTCGGGGTGGTTTGATTGAGGTTGTCATAAGAAATGGATGTGCTCGACCTGAGGTTCTTGACTCCCTAAAAATGCTACAGCTCGCCCTGTTGAATAGGCTTCCCTTGGGGAAATTCAACAGGGCGAGCGCATTCCCCGTAGCTTGTCGTAGCGAAGCGGAGATCCCGCTTCAACGGGGCTGCGGGGTTAGCGAGCGAACTTCAATAAAATAAAATCACTTCCTTACATTTCGAATCCGCCGAAGGCGGACTGCAGGAATCTTCAATTGGCGTGACCGTGCAAACTTCGCTGAAGGAGACCCGCGTCTAAATCTCTTCCCCCTGATTCCGTTCAAAAATGATTCTGAGCCCCTCCAAAGTGAGGTCGTCGTCAACCAGTTCAATTTCTTCAGATTCAGCCGCAATTAAACGGGCCAAGCCACCGGTGGCCACCACCATGGGATTCGTGCCGGCCTCCTCTTTTATTCGGCTCACAATACCATCCACTAAACCGGCATAACCATATACTATGCCAACGTTCATGGCACTAATGGTGTCCTTGGTGAGAACGGCTTTGGGTTTGGCGAAAATCTCCACTCTCGGAAGCTTTGAAGCCTTCTGAAAAAGTGCTTCGCAGGAGATCATAACTCCGGGGCTAATGACTCCACCCAAGTACTCGCCTTTGGGGGAGACATAATCGAAGGTAGTGGCAGTGCCGAAATCGACAATAATCACACTGGTCTTATATTTTTCATAGGCAGCCACTGCATTGACAATCCGGTCGGCACCAATCTCCTTGGGATTGTCATAGTAGATGGGCATTCCGGTGCGGATCCCCGGCCCGACCAGAAGAGGTTCAAGTTCAAAGTATTTGTTGGCGAATTCAACTACGGTGTTGAGCATTGGGGGCACTACGCATGAGGCTACCATGTGGGTTACGTTCTTAAATTGGACATTTTTGGCTGCAAAAAGGTTGTGCATCATAATGCCGTACTCATCGGCGGTCATGTCCTGTTCGGTACGAATACGCCAGTCGGTAACCAGTTCAGCACCGCGGTACAAGCCGAGGACGGTATTGGTATTGCCTATGTCAATGGCAAGTAACATAATGTGCATCACCTCGAAAACGTTTGAGGCTTTGGCCACGTCCAGGAGAATCAGCTAAGGTCTCTTGGGATGTTGGAATGTTGGAATGGTGGGTCTAAGAAAACCAAAAAGATCTCATGCAGTTATCTTGTTCTTCCGACTATTCCACTATTCCAGTCTTCCCTCCCGGCTTGTGGCTTCTTTGGTCTCTCGCTCTGCGCATAGCGCTCTGCGCTTTGCGCTCATGACATTACTCGTTCAATTGTGGCCGCGGTCTCCTCGGCCAGTTCCACCACGAGATCCTGATCTTTCCCCTCAATCATTACCCGTATTACGGGTTCGGTTCCGGACGGCCGGATGAGAAGGCGACCATCATCGCCTAGTTTTTCTTCAACCTGCTCCACGGCACGGGTAATCTCCGGGAATTCATTCAGGGGTTTGCGCTCTTTGACGCGGACGTTTACCAGATGTTGAGGATAGCGATCCATAATGGCAGCTAGTTCTGACAGGGGCTTGTTCTCAGTAAGCATGACCTCCAGGAGTTGGAGGGCGGAAAGGATGCCGTCGCCAGTGGTATTGTGATCTAGAAAAATGATGTGACCAGACTGTTCACCGCCCAGGTTAAAACCACCAGCTCGCATTTTTTCCACCACATAGCGGTCACCCACCGCAGTCCGCTCCAGACGAGCGCCCAAGGATTTGAGGATTACCTCCAGTCCCATATTACTCATGACAGTGGTGACCAGGGTAGAGTGGTTCAGCCGTTTTTCTCTAAGCATCCGGGCCGCGAAAATTGCCATTAACTGGTCACCGTCCACCACTGTTCCCTTTTCATCCACACAAATGAGCCGGTCTGCATCTCCATCAAAAGCGATCCCGAGCTGAGCACCAGATTCTTTCACCAGGTCAGCAGTCACCTGGGGGTAAACACTACCACAGTCGTCGTTTATGTTGTAGCCGTTCGGTTTTACACCAGTGAGTACCAGGTTGGCGCCCAGTTCCTCGAAGACAGCCGGCGCAACCTTGTAGGCGGCACCGTTAGCACAATCCACCGCGATTTTTATGCCGTCCAGAGTGAGGTCCTTAGAGAAGGTATTTTTCAAGAACACTACGTACCGGCCCACAGCATCATCCACTCGGAAGGCCTTACCCACCTCTTCGGCGGTCGGTCGAAGATGATCAATGTTGTTGGAGAAAATAAGCTCCTCGATTCTTTCCTCAATTTCGTCGTCGAGCTTGAAACCGTCGCGGGAAAAGAACTTGATACCATTATCCTGAAAAGGATTATGGGAAGCAGAAATGACCACACCGGCATCCGCTCGCATACTGCTGGTAATGAAGGAGATACCGGGGGTAGGCAGCGGTCCAACTAAAAGCACGTCCACTCCCATGGAACAGATGCCTGAGGCGATGGCGTTTTCAATCATATAGCCTGAGAGTCGGGTATCCTTGCCAATGACGATCTTGTGCCGGCGCTTGTCATTCTTGAAGACGTGCGCGACGCCCCGCCCCAACTGCATGGCCATTTCCGTTGTCATGGGGTAGACATTGGCTACGCCTCTAATCCCGTCTGTGCCGAAAATTTTACCCATAGTGAGTTCCTTTAAACTAGGCACTAGGCACTAAGCACTAGGCACCTCTTCATCGCAAAGCACCAGGCGCAAAGCGCATAGCGAAATCTAAACGAGTTGCTGAATAGTTGAGTAATGATTCAATAGTTCAAACGCTTAGCGCTATGCTCTATGCGCTAGGCGTTGATGATAGCGTCTGTCATATCAGCCAGCTGACGGCAGGTGGCAACTTCGTGGACTCGGATGATATGGGCTCCCTTGATTATGCCTGCGCAAACTGTGGCCCATGTGCCAGGTTCGCGCTCGGTGACTTCCTTGTCCAGCACGGCACCAATAAAGGACTTGCGTGAAGTGCCGAGGAGGATAGGTAAGCCTAGTGAGGCCAAAGCATCCAAGTGCTTGATTAACAGCAAATTGTGCTCTACGGTCTTGCCAAAGCCAATGCCCGGATCAACAATGATACGCTCGCGGGAGACCCCTCCAGCACAGGCAAATTGAATGCGTTCTTCTAAAAAAGCAATGATTTCGGAAAACAATGAACCGTAGTGCGGCTCCACCTGCATGGTTCGAGGGGATCCCTGCATATGCATAAGAACGAGCGGCACCTTTGCAGTTGCAGCCAGTTCTACCATCTGCGGATCAAATCGCAGCCCGCTGATGTCGTTAATCATCGTTGCACCCGCATCCAAAGCCGCCCGAGCCACCTCGGCTTTGCAGGTGTCAATGGAAATGGGAACAGAGGTGCGCTTTGCCAGTTCACTTACAACCGGGATCACCCGCCGAAGTTCCTCCTCCAGGGGTACAGGATCAGAAAAAGGCCTGGTTGACTCACCGCCGACATCCAGCAAGTCAGCCCCCTCAGAGGCGAGGAGTTCCCCCTGCTTTATGGCTTTTTCTGTTTCAAAAAAATGGTCGCCGTCGGAGAATGAATCGGGAGTAACGTTAATGGTCCCCATGAGCAGAGACCTGTCGCCCAACTCCAAGATTTGTTCGTCACAGTGGATGGTAAAGCGTGCCCGGTTCACGCCTGGGTCTCTCCGAGCTTATCCTTGGGAAGGTCTGTTTCTTTGGCAGTAACTGGATCCCCTTGTTCCTGGGATTCCGCTTGAGGTTGGCTGCCTCCGGCCTTGCGGCGTTCCTCAGCAACCACATCTTCGGCGGTCACAGTTCGGGTGAACTCTAGGCCCGGCTTGGTGGCCTCTATGATGGCATCGATCTCTTTGCCGTCCAGAGTTTCTTTTTCTATGAGGGTTTCGGAAATCTTGTGGAGCAGGTCTTCATGCTCCTGGAGGATCGCTTTGGCGGTGTTATATGCCTCATCTACGATGCGCCGGACCTCCTCGTCAATCCTGATGGCAGTATTCTCACTGTAGTCCCGGTGCTGGGCAATCTCTCGACCGAGAAAGATCGCCTCTTCTTTTTGTCCGAAAGCGATTGGTCCCATGGACTCGCTCATGCCGTAAACCGTTACCATCTTGCGGGCTATGGTGGTTGCTTTTTCTATATCATCACTGGCACCGCTGGTCTTGTGGTCGAAAACAAGCTCTTCCGCGACCCGGCCGCCCATGAGTTTTGCCAGGGTACTTTTCATGTATTCTTCGTCATATGAATACCGATCCTCGATCGGTAGAGTCATGGTCACCCCGAGAGCTCTGCCCCGTGGGATGATGCTTACTTTATGGACTGGGTCTGTTCCAAGGAGAAACTTGGCCACCAGGGCATGGCCCACTTCATGAAAGGCGGTGTTGCGCTTTTCGTCCTCACTCATAATCATGCTTTTGCGCTCAGTGCCCATCATAACCTTGTCTTTGGCCCGCTCCAGGTCAATCATCTCAACCATCTCTTTGTTGAGCCGCGCTGCCAGCAATGCAGCTTCGTTCACCAAATTTTCCAAGTCAGCTCCAGAAAATCCTGGGGTTCCTCGGGCAACTACGCTCAGGTCCACATCAGATGACAAAGGCGTGTGGCGGACATGAACCATGAGAATGCCCTCCCGCCCCCTTAGATCTGGAAGTGGCACCACCACCTGGCGGTCGAAACGGCCCGGCCTGAGCAAAGCAGGGTCGAGCACGTCCGGACGATTTGTGGCGGAAATGAGAATTACCCCGTCGTTGGACTCAAAACCGTCCATTTCCACCAGAAGCTGATTGAGCGTTTGTTCCCGCTCGTCATGACCGCCTCCGAGACCAGCTCCTCGATGTCGTCCCACCGCGTCTATTTCGTCAATAAAGATGATGCAGGGGGCGTGTTTTTTCCCCTGAACGAAGAGATCGCGCACCCGGGAGGCACCCACACCCACAAACATCTCCACGAAGTCGGAGCCGCTTATATTGAAAAATGGCACCCCGGCTTCACCGGCAATTGCTCGGGCCAGTAAGGTTTTTCCAGTACCAGGGGACCCAACGAGCAGAACGCCTTTGGGAATGCGACCCCCGAGTTTGGTAAATTTCTTGGGATCTCGAAGGAATTCTATTACTTCCTCAAGCTCTTCTTTGGCTTCCTCAATCCCGGCTACGTCCTCGAAGGTCACTTTGCGGGCCGAGTCAGAGACCAGGCGTGCCCGACTTTTTCCAAAAGACATTGCTTTGCCGCCGCCGGCCTGCATTTGACGCATAAAAAAGATCCATACCGCAATCAGCAAGAGCATAGGAAACCAGCTGATTAGGATCGTCATAAACCAGGGAGACTCTTCAACGGCCTTTGCTGTTATCTGTACACCCTTATCCCGTAGCACCCTGATCAGGTCTGGATCGTTGGGAACGAAAGTCCGAAAAGCAGTGCCGTCTTTGTACTTGCCAAATATATCATTCCCCTGAATGGTTACTTGATTTACCTCTCCGTCAGAGACGGCGGCCATAAACTCGCTGTAACTTGTCTCTTGCTTGCTTTGGCCAGGATGGTTAAACATGTTGAAGAGCAGGATAACCATCAAGCTTATGACCAGCCAGAGTGCTAGGTTTTTATAGAAAGGGCTCAATTCGATTCTCCTCAAAACAGTGTATTACATTGTAAACTTCACGTCTGTACTACTAACATACCAAATTAGTCATTGCAAAGTAAATGTCAATGACGGTTCATGGGCGAGTATGTGGTTCTAAATTTGGAGCGTTGCTTGCCATCTAGATTCCCGATCACCTCCCCTGCGAAAGCCATGCCAAGGCGATGTTTACTCAACATCGTAAACCTGGTCCTTGGGGCCAGTCCACGATCCCGCCTTGCGGGGGTCGAAGTTTAATGACTTTGCCGGTGAAAGAGGTTTCAGGTTTCAGTGTTCAGGTTTCAGCTTTTATGTTTTTTTCCTGACACCTAACACCTGACACCTGACAACCTAAACCTAAGATGAGGGGAACGACCATTGTCACCACTTCTACGGCAGCCCAAAGGTGGTTACAGCTCTTCAACCAATCCTTCCAGATAGCGGAATCGAAGCAGTCGACTGGTATCCGAAGTGAGCTTTACCCTGTCGTCCAGTCGATGGCCAACAACCCAAATAATATGGTCCTTGCTGCAAAGGATTGGAATCTGACGACGCAGGCTCTGAGGGACTTTGCTGTCAATAAAGAAATCCTTAAGCTTCTTGCTACCCCCCAATCCCAGGGGGCGGAAGCGGTCGCCGGGTCTGCAAGATCTGAGAGTGAGAGGAAAAAAGACCCTGTCCAGATCCATAATGGCTTCATTCGGATCGTGACTGAATTCAACGGGCAAGTCCGAAGCAAGTAATACAATCTCCAGGCTGTGATCCAGCGAGGGAAATGAGTGAAGGCCGTGTTCTGAGATTCTAAAAGTGAAATCCTCGACCGTTTCGGGTCGCACAGTTACGGTCACCCAGTCGTAGCTTTTTTCAGCTCGAACCGCACCGGGGAGATCAATCTGTCGGTGGGCTGCGGGTGAGCGACATAATTGCAGAAGGATTTCAGTATGATGAAAGCCAAATCCCCTCAGATCTCCTTTAACCTCCTGCACCACCCTTCGCAGCAAACGTTTTTGCATGGCAGGATGAGTCTCGAGCAATGGTCTGACTGGGAAACAGATTCCGTCAGCCCCGTGGTTCAGTGCATGCTCTTTCAGCCAGGAAGCGAGATGAGACGCCCAGAAGTCCTCCTCTTCTCGGAGGATCTTACTGGTTCGTAGTAAAGTGGCATTTAAATTGCTATTGAATGCCTGCTGAAGTTGTGGCAGCAATTCCAGCCGCAAGAGATTGCGCTGGCACCAGGGCTTCAGATTTGAGCTGTCTTGTCGAAAGGCTAGGTCGTGCTCTCTAAGATAGGCCACGATCTCCTGACGGTGGCATTCTAACAGCGGGCGGATGACTCCTTTGTGGTTGCAAGGGTCCATACCGCTGAGGCCGCGCTGGCCAGCACCGCGAAGGATGCGGAGCAGGACTTCTTCGGCCTGATCATCAGCATTATGGCCCAGGGCAAGCTTGTTTGCCCCCTTTTCGGCCATTACCTGATAAAGACATTGATAGCGGAGTGCACGTGCTGCCATTTGCAGGGAGCCACCATGTTTTTTCTGCCAGTTGTGAACTTCCACCTTTTGCTCCACAACTGGCAGGCCGAACTGGTGGCTGAGATTTTGGACAAAAAGGGCGTCCTGATCTGCTTCAGCACCACGGAGTCCGTGATGGACATGAGCCACCACCAGCTCCACTTTGAGGCTGTGCTGGAGTCTGTGGAGGAGATGGCAGAGAGCGACCGAATCAGGGCCACCGGATACGGCGACCACAACCAGATCGCCTGACTGAAGCATTCGGTGGTTCATAACTGAATTATGTACTTTTTCCAATAACATAGATAATTTTCCAGGTTAAGCGTTACCATCTGATTATACGAGAGGGACGAGACCCTGTCCAGGGTGGTGGCGACCGGCCATATTTGTTGTAAATATTCTATGGATATGCTAATGAACTGCAGACGAGAAGCCATGGAGAATCCTGCTTTGTTCAACATCGAAAACTTGGTCCTTGGGGCCAGATCAGAATACAATGGCTTTGCCGGTAAAGGAGGTTTCAGGTTTCAGTGTTCAGGTTTCAGTTTTTTTGTTCTTCTTTCCTGACACCTGACACCCGACACCTGAAACCCCGAAATCGGGTCCTTAGGGTCCGGATTCTTTGCTTCTCGTTTGGCTGGACGGCAAGATTCAGTTTTAAGAGGATGGCAACCCTCAGGGTTGTAAGGTAAGCAGACTATGCGGCGGAAAAAACTTGGCCAAATTCTAGTGGAAGCCGGCCTGATCAATGAAGATCAGCTGGTGCAGGCATTAGAAGAGCAGAAGAAGAAAAAGGGCAAGCAGCTGGGCAGGATCATTATAGAGAAGGAATGGGCCCAAAACGAGGATATTTGTAAGGCTCTGTCCAAACAACTCAACATCCCTTACGTCAAGCTGAAAGAACTGGAAATTTCCAAAGAGGTAATCGAGACTATTCCTCGAAAGCAGGCAAACAGGAAGCTCCTCTTTCCTTACAAGAAGACCGGGAGGCGTCTGCGACTGGCTATGGCCAATCCGCTCGACTATACCACCATTAACGAGATCAAGTTCAAGACAGGTCTCGATGTTTCCGTTGCGGTTGCCACTGAAGAGGATATCCGCGAGGCCGTCGATGAAAACTACCCGGATGAGTTTGACCTCGATCTGTTCGCCACCATGGTCCCGTCCGAGGAGGTGGAAGTACTTGCCGAGGAGCGAGAGGAAAACGAATATGACGTTGATGAACTCATTCGGCAATCTGAAATTGCTCCCATAGTGCGCTTAACCAATGCCATTCTCGCCGATGCCATCAAATTACAGGCAAGTGACATCCATATCGAACCCCAGGAAAAAGAGGTGACGGTCCGCTACCGCATTGACGGGATGATGAAAAACATCTTCAAGGTGGGGTTACCGGCCCTGGCTCCCCTGGTCTCCAGAATCAAGATTATCGGCGACATGGACATTGCCATGAAGAGGCGTCCTCAAGACGGGCGGACTAAGCTCAAGGTTGGCAAAAATCAATATGACATGCGGATATCCACCCTGCCTACAATTTTTGGTGAGAAGGTAGTAATCCGCGTCCTTGATCAGTCCAAGGCTTTCATCGACCTCGAACAGCTTGGTTTCAGTCCCGATGACCTCAAGGCTTTGAACTCAATACTTACCCGGCCGCAAGGGATTATCCTGGTCACGGGTCCGACGGGTAGCGGCAAGAGTACGACACTGTACGCTTCGCTCAATCGGCTGAAGTCCGAGGTAATCAATATTGTTACCGTTGAGGATCCGGTAGAGTACCAGCTGCCCGGCATCAACCAGGTCCAGGTGAATGAAAAAGCGGGTATAACGTTCGCCTCCGGACTGCGCTCCATTCTGCGCCAGGATCCCAACGTTGTCATGGTGGGGGAGATCCGTGATGCGGAGACCGCCAAAATAGCCTTTCAGGCCGCCAATACTGGACACCTCGTCCTTACCACGCTGCATACCAACGATGCTGCCGCCGCGGTAACGCGGTTAGTGGACCTGGGTGTCGATCCTTATGTAATCGCCTCTTCTCTCCTGTGCGTACTGGCACAGCGACTGGTGAGAAAGAACTGTCCCCATTGTACGGTAGTTGAAAAGCTAAATAAAACGCTTGTCACCAGGCTGGAGATAGATGGAAACAAGAAGACAGTTGAGAAGATCAAGAGAGGTCAGGGCTGTGAGGCGTGCCAGTTCTCAGGCTATCTTGGTCGCTTGGGAATCTATGAGATGCTCATGGTGGACAATGATTTGAGGAAGTTGATTGTCCAGGGTGCCGCGGATACCGAGATTGCAGAAAACGCCAGAGAGCGAGGAATTAAAAACCTTTTTAGCGATTGTCGAGACAAGCTTGTGCAGGGAGTCACCTCCGTTGAAGAGCTCATGAGGGTGGCGCCGCCGCCTGAACGAGAAGGCCGCCAGCCAGCCATGGAACAGGTGGCCGCAGAAGCTCCGGTGGAAGAAATTGCAGAAGCTCCGGCGGAAAAGGCTGTAGAAGCATTGGGGACACACCTGAGGATTCTGGCGGTGGACGATGACCCCTTCATCCGCAAGATGTTGCAAAAGGTATTGACTGAAGCACAGTACGATGTGGTACTGGCCACGGATGGGGAGGAGGCGCTGGAAAAAGTATATCGGGAAAGGCCCGATCTGATCATCTCCGATGTGGTGATGCCCAACATGGATGGCCTTTCCCTGGTGAAAAAGCTAAAGAGTCAATTGCAGACCAGCATCATTCCGGTAATCCTCCTTACTTCTAAAGACGAAGTGGAGAGCGAGGTGGAGGGGTTGGAGGCGGGGGCCGATGATTACATCCCGAAGCCAATTGTTGCCAACCTTTTGCTAGCCAGGATTAACCGAGTACTATCCATCTATGGCCGGGCACAGTAGCAAGGAGTGAGAAGTACTTGCCGAGAGTATAGATGCTTACTTAACTGCGGAGGGCACAGCGAACTCGATACATAATAAATTCGAAATCCGAATATCGAAATATGAAACAATTTTCAAATTTTCGAAATTCGAATGATCCAAAAATCATACTGAACAACATCTTTAAAGTATCAAACTGTTTGAAACATTTGAACATTTGTATTTAGGATTTGTTTCGTGCTTCGTGCTTCGGATTTAGAGTTTAATGGTAGCTACACTGCAGTGTGTTTGTTGTGATTGATTTCCGCGTTGAGGATTGATTTGCCTTGCCGAATGGGAGTGAGGAGTTGCTTGCATGCCAGATTCCCCAACCGGACCAGGGAAAAAGATTCTTGACCAGGTTCGTAAGACTCAGCAAGATCAGCTTGCCTCAGAAACAATAGAATCCCCTCACCAACAGTATCTCAGTTTCCTCCTCAATGAAGATTGGTATGGTTTGAGCGTATTAGACCTGGTTGAAGTCTTGCCGCCGCCGAAAATTACCCGAGTTCCCAGTGTCCCCGATCACATTCTGGGCGTGATAAATCTTCGGGGCGAGGTGCTCTCCACCATTGACCTGAAAACTTTTTTTGGCTTGCCTCAGGGTGAACCCACCGAGGACCAAGCCCTTATCGTGGTAGAGCATGCTGGGATGCGAACGGGCTTACTAGTAGATGACATTGGCGACCTGGTGGACCTGGCTCCGGAAGACTTAAGTGAAGAGCCGCTTCTGGCGGGGACATCTGAGCGAGGTTTTTTTGAGGCCGCAGCGCTTTGGGATGAGGGCTTTTTGACTGTTATTCGACTGGAAGGGATTTTTCAAGCAGAAGGCATGTACTCGTATCAAGGATAACCTATGGTAGATAGCAGCGAGGCTGCCACCTTGGCGATTCTCACCTTCTGGGTGGGCCCCTTCCTTTTGGGTGTAGAGGCAGATCAGATAGCCCAGCTGACCCGTCCTTCCGGCCAGAGGCCTTTGACCCCTGTAAGCGAAGGAGCGAGCGACCTCAGAGTAATGGATCTTAGGTCAATATGCGACCTGCCGCGAGAAACTGATGATGAACAGCGGCAACTCTTGGTGGTCGATCAGGCTGGGGAGAAGGTGGGCTACAGAGTTGATCAGATAGGCGAGCTTATTACCGTTGATATTGCCATGTACGTATGGCCGCTACCACCGCTGCTTGAGATTCAAAAGCGGTGGCGGCAACTATGGGGTGTATGCCAGTGGGAGAATGAGCTAGTGCTCCTCGTGGACCTCCAATACCAACCACAAAATGAGCCAAAAGAAGGATAGATTTGCCATGAGTGGACTTAAAAAAAGGATTGTTTGGAACCAGGCCATGTTGTTTGTTTATGTCGTACTCATCCTTGGGCTACCCTACCTCTGGCTTAGTGTTGACCTGGCAGAGGGGCAGGTCCTTCCTTTTCTTCTTATTTATGCTCTTGCAGCATTTCTCCTTCTGGGTCTTTTTGTGCTGTTGCCACTTCAGTATGGTCGACCACTGCTCTCCCTGGAGAGGACCATTGCCGCTGACCACGAACTCGATGTGGAGGAGACCACCGCCATAGTGCAGCTGGGGGCCAGATTACCCGCTCGTTTGGCGCTGATCCTTTTTCTTACTGGATACTCCATTTTCTTGCTGGGAATTCTGGCCATGCGACTCAAGGCCCATTTTAATCTGGGCCAGAGTCTACAAAGCATTTTGGCGGGTATCGTTATTTGTCTGGTCTACTCTCTTTTCACTCTCTTTACCCTAGAGGGTATCATCCTTCCGGAGATGGCCACGGCAATGGGCCGCCTGCCACAGAGGGTGTCCTTGAAGGGGATGCGTCTTTCCCAAAAACTTTGGGTCACCTGTGGCTCACTGGTTCTTATCGCTGTACTTTTTGTCAGTTCAATTAGCTTTATAGAAAGCAAGAAAGCATTAGAACGGCAGGCAGTAGAAATTCAGCGCGTCCAGCTCGGCCTGGCCATCAGCACACAAAACTGGGGGGATTTGGCTCATCGGGGGAAAACCGAAGCGCTCGTCGAGGCAGTGGAAAATTTAGATCTCGGTGAGGCAACCTCAATCTATTTCTTGACCGGTGAAGGATCCGTGCTGGCCAGCAATCCCCATGGATTGAAGCCCGTACTGCCGGTTGGGCTCTTGGCAGAACTGGAGCATACACCCTCTGGCACCTATGTGGACGTACTGCAGGGCAAAATCTACGCATTTCAGAAACCGGAAAAGGCGAACGGCTTTTTGCTAAGCGAGGTTGACCGTAGCCAATTCTTCGTTCCCTTGAAGCACATTGTCTGGATCACCGGTCTTGTTTGTTTGGTAACTCTTATTATTGGTTTCTACCTTTCATACATTCTCGCCAACAGCTTTAGCAGACCCCTGGATAAATTGGGACGATATGCCCGACAGATTTCTGCCGGGGAGGTTTCAGAAAAAGTTATTTTGGCCTCCGGTGACGAGGTGGGGACCTTAGCTGAGGCTTTCGACACTATGCACCAGAACTTCACTGAATTGGCCGACCAAGCACAAAAAATAGCTGGTGGAGATCTCAGTCAACAGGTGGCTTTCCCCGGTCCCTTTGGTAAGGCCATCAATGCCATGGTAACTAATTTACGGGAAATGACCGGACAGAGCCAGGAGGCGGCCTCACGCATAGGTAACTCATCCAGCGAAATTGTGGCTTCAGCTCAACAACAGGCCAGCGGGGCGGCCCAGCAGGCAGCGTCGGTGAGTGAGACCACTGCTACGATGGAAGAACTGAGCACCACTGCTCGACAGATTGCCGAGAACAGCAACGCCGTTACAGCGGTGGCTGATGAGACGTTGAAAAGCGCCGAGGAGGGGCAGGGGTTCATGGAAGAAAGTACCAAAAGCATGGGCCTGATTCGGCGCAAGACCGAGGAGAGCTCCGAAAAGATTCTTCGGCTCGGCCAGAGGAGTCAACAAATTGGCGAGATCATTGACATCATTAACGAAATAGCCATAGAAACCAAAATGCTCTCGCTTAATGCGGCCATTGAAGCAGCCAAGGCAGGCGAGGCGGGGAAGGGCTTTTCTGTGGTCGCCGGGGAGATTCGGCGCTTGGCTGAGGATGTGGTGAAATCAACCGGTACTATTAGGGACGTGCTTCTGGAGATTCAGTCTGCTGCCAATGCTTCGGTTCTGGCTGCTGAGGAGAATGTCAAAGGTGTTGAAGAAGGGGAAATACGGTTGAATCAAGTGCGGGACGCCCTCGAAAATATCATTGCCATGGCTGAGCAGACCGCGGAGTCTGCGCGGCAAATCTCAGTTGCCACAAATCAACAGAAAGAGGCCAGCGAACAAGTGGTAAATACCATGAGGGAAATCTCCAAAGTAGCGCAGCAAACGGCAGCAGCCTCGAAAAGTTCCATATCCTCAGCCAGTGACCTCAACCGACTGGCGGAGGAACTGAGAGCCCGGGTAAGCGAGTTTAAGATAGAGTAGAGTCAGTTGTCAGTAGTCCGTGGTCTAGAGTCGCATAGCGCATAGAGCATAGCGCAAAGCGTGCAAAGCGAGCCCTGAAAACGCTATGCGCTTAGCGCTATGCGCTTTGCTGCAAACGGAGTGAGCTGCAACGGACAGTGCTAATATGACAGAAGATACCGATCTGTTTTCGACCCTAAAAGATGATTATCGCGAGGCCCTCGAGCATTTCAACGACGCCTTACTGCGGCTGGAAAATGAACCAGAGGATCGAGACTCCATTGACAGGGCCAGCAGACAACTACACAATATCAAAGGCTTTGCCAACCGGATGCGGGCTCCAAAGCTTGGGCAGCTGGCCCACATTCTTGAGGATGTTCTGGTAGCAGTAAATGAGGACCGTTTACCGTTTGGCGAAACTCTTGCCAACCTCCTCTTCGACGGCATGGATCTCTTTGTGCATTACCTCCGCACTAAAGATGTACCCTCTGACAAGGTGGCCGAACTGGTTGAGGAAGTCGAACCCTTGCTGTTTGCTGCCATGGAGGCTGAGAGCGCTGCCAAGGATATGGAGCCGCTCCTGCCGGACTTTATCGCAGCTGCTCGCGACAATGTTGAAGCAATCAATCGAGGGCTATCCACCCTAGAAAAAGAACCCGCCAACAAAGAGTCCTTGCAGGAAGTCTATCGCAATGCCCACAGTCTGAAGGGGTCGGCCATGACCATGGGATTCGAGCGCATGGGAAAGCTGGCTCACTCTATGGAAGACGTCTTGCGCACTCTGCAGAAGAATCGGTTACCGGTAACCCCTGAAGCCTGTGATGCTCTCTTTGAGACCAATGACGCTCTCAGCGTGATGTTGGATACCCTAGCGGCGAGTAAGCGGATCAAGGTGGATGCGGAAAGCACCATGGCACGGCTGGCCAATTTAATACCGGAACTCAAGTTAGAAGATGATGCCATGGTGGCGGAACCGGTTCGGGCCGTCATTGAATCGGCCCAGGTTAGCGAGACCAAAGTTCCGGCCGTGGATACGGTGAGGGTACCAACAACCAAATTGGACGAACTGGTAAACCTTACAGGAGAGGCGGCTATTGCCCAAATCCATCTAGCCAATGAAATCGATGCTCTGGTGAGCATTCGTGAGCAGTGGCAACGGTTGCAGCTCAATGATACCGGTTCCCTCCACCTGCATGATCCGGAGACGGATAGTGAAGCCAGCCTGGTTAGCCAGCTCTTTGAACTTGGAAATACTATGGAAGAGACCAGTCGTCGGTTGCAAGAGGCTGCGGAAAATACCGGGCGTCACATTGAAAGTCTTCAGCATCGCAGCATGGAAATTCGCATGTTGCCGCTAGCACTTGTAATGAATACCTTGCCCAGGGCAGTTCGCGATCTCAGTCGACAATTCGGCAAAAAAGTTAATTTCCAGGTGGAAGGAGAACAGACAACTATTGACAAGCGCATTCTCGAGCAGATCGGCGACCCTCTTGTCCACTTGCTGCGAAACGCTTTGGACCATGGCATTGAGACACCCAAAGCTCGAGGCAAATCTGGCAAAACGGAGACGGGAACAATCAAACTGAGGGCAAGGCAGGAAGGTGGTAAAGTGCTGATAATTCTTGAGGATGATGGTCAGGGCATCGATCCTCTGCGCCTTAGGGAAGCCGCTATAGAAAAGGGACTTGTGAAAGAAGGCGATGTAGCAGATTGGACTCAGGCCCAACTTCTCGACCTCATTTTTTTGCCAGGATTCAGCACGAGTGGAATGGTCACTGATGTTTCAGGACGCGGGGTGGGGCTAGACGTTGTGCGCGCCAACGTGGAAAGGCTGAAGGGGCAGGTGGAGGTCACTTCCGAATTAGGTAAATGGACCACCTTCATTATTTCCCTGCCCCTCTCTTTGGCCACTGTGCATGCGCTCATGATCCAGTGTGCTGGTGAAGTCCTCGCCATTCCCACTTTTTCGGTTGCTAAAACTTTTCAAGTCCCGGCTCAGGAGATCAAATCTATCCAGGGACGTCAAGCCATAGTGCACCAGGAAGAAATACTACCAGTGCGAAGCCTTGCTGCCACATTGGGATGGAGCGAACGCAATGGTGCTCCATCAGGAGAAGGGAAGGCTTTGGTTGTGGTCCTCAGAGCTGGAGAGCGGAAAGTCGGCTTTCTTGTTGAAGATATCTTAGGAGAACGGGAGATTGTTACAAAAGACCTGGGCAGCCACTTGAAAAAAGTAGACTACGTTGCGGGTGCCACTATCCTTGGTTCGGGGGAGGTGGCGCTCATCCTCGATGCGTCGCAGCTGCTGTGGCGCAAGCAGCCCGAGGTGAGATTGGAAAGGGATCAACCAGAGAAAGAGCCCGTCAGAGCGGCGGGCGGCCGCATGATTTTGGTGGTGGAAGATCAGGTGGTGACACGCCAGATGGAAAAGAGCATCCTGGAAGCGGCCGGCTACCAGGTGGTCACTGCGGAAAATGGACTGGATGCGTTAAACAAACTAGGACAGCATAGGTTTGATCTGGTAGTCACTGATATTCTCATGCCAAAAATGGACGGTTTTACTCTCACCAGAGAAATTAGAGGCAATGAGCGGACGAAGCATCTTCCCGTGGTAATCGTAACGTCTATGGAGAGTGAAACGGACAAGCGGCGGGGGCTGGAGGTTGGAGCAGACGCGTATTTGGTCAAAAGCAGTTTCGACCAAAAACTTCTCATTGAAGCCATTGAGACTCTATTAGGCACTGTAAAACAGACAGGGGGCAGTTAGCAGCCCCGCGACAAGCTCGGGACAGGCAGGCAGAAAGCAACTAGGCACTAAGCACTAAACACTAGACACCAAGAAAGAGACGGCGACGCGGAGAAACGGCGAGACGGAGAGATTGCGGAATGCTGAATTTCTAGCTGACAGCTGATGGCTGATAGCTGAAGGCTAAATGCAACCGACAAAACTGACCAAACCTGCAAAACTGACTTAACCGGCTAAACTGACAATTTAGGTTGTGCAGCACAATGACATCTGACCAACAATTTGAGAATTCAGATCTACAGGAGCCAGTTGAGGCGATCAGGGTGCTCATCGTCGATGATGTAAAGAGCGCCCGTGATCTCCTAGAAGAAATTCTGGCTACGGATCCCCAGTTTCAGGTGGTGGGGAGGGTCGCCGATGGTGTGGAGGCAGTGGCAGTGGCCCTACAACTGCGACCCGACTTGGTTACCATGGATATCCGACTCCCCGGGATCGACGGCTTTGAGGCGGTGGAGAGGATCCTAGCCAAGCTGCCGGTACCAATAGTCATGATCACCGCATCCATGGGAAACCAGGAGGAGAAACTTTTTCGGGCTTTTAGCTCTGGGGCGCTGGACGTCCTTGACAAGCAAGAGCTGTACCTCTGGCGTACCAGACCGGAGATAAGGAATAGTTTCCTTCGCAGAATGCGAGCTCTGGCCTCCACTCGGGTAAGGCAGGCAGTGGGTAGCATTACGCCTGAACCTGAAGCGCCAATGACAGTGACGCCAACTCAGATTGCACCAGCTCAACCCCCTCTTGTGGTTGCAATTGCGGCTTCCACCGGAGGCCCCAGCGCTCTCATGCGACTGTTAAAACGAATGCCAGGAGAGGTAAATGCCGCTTTCGTTGTCGTCCAGCATATGAGCCTTGGCTTTCTGGATGGCCTCGTCCACTGGCTGGATGACGAAGTGGGACTGAAGGTGAAGAAAGCCCAAGAAGGAGACCTACTAGAGCCCGGCGTAGTGTTGATAGCCCCTGGGGACCACCACATGATGGTTACCGACGTGGGTACTGTGCGTTTGAGCAGATCCTTGCCGATTAACGGTCACCGGCCATCGGCTGAACTTCTTTTTGATTCAGTGGCGAAACACTATGGGTATCGAGGGACTGGAGTCATTCTTACCGGAATGGGTTCAGATGGGGCGGAAGGACTGAAGAGTCTTCGGGTGGGTGGTGGGCATACCATCGCTCAAGATGAGCAATCCAGCATCATTTTTGGTATGCCCCGGGCGGCCATTGAACTTGATGCGGCCGAGATGATTCTGTCGCTGGAAGAGATAGGACCTCAAATCATCAAGTGGATTTCTGAACAGCATTCCTCACGTAATCATTGAAGCGAAAAGAGTGGTGGAACAAGAACTCAGTGATAAAGAATTCAAAAGTTTTCGGGATCTCATTGCAGAGCGTGCCGGGATTTACTTCGAGCCTGGTAAGCAGGACCTTCTAAGAACCAATCTACTCCAGAGGATGGAGGATTGTGGTCTCAGCAGTTTTGCAGATTATTTCCAACTTCTTTCTTCCCCTGCGGGTACCAAAGAGTTTGATCACCTTCTCAACCTGATTATCATCCCAGAAACCTATTTTTTCCGTGACCAGGCCCAGTTCAGAGCCCTCGAGCACTCCATAATCCCCGAGATTCTCAAGAATAAAACTGATTCAGGATCATCACTAGGAATCTGGAGTGCAGGTTGTTCCACCGGTGAAGAGCCGTACACCATTGCCTTGATTGTGGCTGCGGGAAAGGCGAAACTGAAGTATCCGCCGGTTCACATTCTGGCCACCGATGTGAGCAATGCTGCCCTAGAGGCGGCTCGCCGGGGAATCTATGGGGCTCGTTCCGTCCGCGATGTGCCAAAGGAGTATCTGAACCGCTTTTTCAGCAAGAAAAAGGATAAGTACTTTCTGGACGAGTCAATAAAGCAGATGGTGGAATTTAGCTACTTCAACCTGGTGACCAAGCCGTATCCCCTCATTGAAATGTCAGGCTGGGACATCATTTTTTGCCGTAATGTGACCATATACTTCCAACATGAATCCACCAAGAAAGTGATTCATAATTTCTACCAGAGCTTACGACCAGGTGGGTATCTTTTTGCGGGCTATTCTGAAAGTTTACGCTATCTTTCAGATGAATTCACCACCGTTCAGGTGGGAGGGACCTTTGTCTACAAGAAAGAACCCTGGGATAAAAGGCCCGAGAAAAAAGCTCGGCGGGCGAGGCGCAAGCGGAGCAGACAACGCACCCCTGCCAGTGGTCGCAGCCGGCGGTTGGAGGCTCTTCCTAATCGAGAGGTAGATGAGATCCAACAGATCTGTGCCAGGGCCAAAGAGCTACTGGAAATGGGTAAACCTGAGCAAGCCGGTGAACTTCTGGCGCCCCATGTGGAGAAAGAAACGGCTTCCGAAAGAGTTCTTCTGCTGCAAGCAGAGATCTTTCTCAACCAAGGCAATCTGGAAAAGGCTGCGCAGCTATGTCAAAGGATAATCAGCTGCGAGCCCCTCTCTGTTGCCGGCTATTATTTGCTGGGTGTGGTCTATCGGACCTGGGAAAAGGAGCGCAAAGCAATCCAAGAGTTCAAAAGAGTCTTGTATTTAAAGTCCGAGCATGCCTTGGCGCGTTTCAACCTGGGGGATCTCTACAGCCAGGTGGGGCGACTTGAAGAGGCAAGACTTGAATATGGCAATGTAGTGCGGTTGCTAAGAGAGGTTCCCGATTCCTTTGATGAACAGCTCGCCGGCGGCTTTTCCCCGACTCTCCTCATTGATACCTGCTTAAGTAGGATCAAGGAGCTTAGTAGTAAGTAAGCGGTAAACAGTAAGCGGTGAGCAGTAAGGAGAAGAACCGAAAATACTGAGGCGCACGGCTCACGGCGTAAGGCACAGGGAGAATGATTGGATGAGCCGTCTTTTTTTGCCTCAATGTCTTTGCCTTTTACCTTTTTGCCTTGTACCTTTAGGTTATTATGGAAATCTTTGACTGGGTAAAGGATTTGAGCGTCTGGGTAATACACTGGGCCAATACCCCATATGGAGGGCTGGCCCTTTTTGTGCTTGCTTTCTGCGAATCTTCTTTTTTTCCTATCCCTCCGGATGTTCTTCTCATAGCTCTGTGTATGGCCAATTCGCCCATGTCCTTATGGTATGCACTCATCTGCAGCCTGGGATCCACGCTGGGGGGTATGTTCGGCTATGGGATTGGGCGCGTTGGTGGCCGGCCTCTTTTGGAGCGCTGGGTGCGGACCGAGCGTATTCAGCTGGTGGAACGCCATTATCAACGTTGGGATGTGTGGGCGGTGGCAGTGGCAGGATTTACTCCCATTCCCTACAAGGTATTTACCATCAGTGCCGGTGCTTTTCTGCTTAATTTTTTTCGTTTTGTGATCGCTTCTATTTTGAGTCGCAGTGCCAGATTCTTTCTGGTGGCTGGACTTTTTTATTTCTTTGGTCCGACCATAAATCAGTTCATCTCACGCTATTTCAACATCCTGAGTATTCTCTTCATAATTCTGCTCATTCTTGGATTCTGGCTAATCAAAGTGAGTTCAAAACGGGCGATGCGCAATCAGTAGTCAGCAGGCAGCTTGCAGCCCCGCGACTACGCTCGGGACGGGCGGGCAGCAAGCAGAAAAAGACGATTCGTCCCTTCCAGATACCGTCGATCATTAACTGCCTTTTACCTCCTGTTCTTTCCCATTCTGCGGGTCAAGTAATCAGGACAAGTATGGACAGTCACTTGGAAAACGAATAGAATGAGCAACCGTGCCCCAGGCCGGGTCGAGGCTTGAGATAGAGCCTTCTCATGCAAAACCCTTTTGTATTGAGGTGTTTCTTTGACCACCAAACGATTACTCATAGGACTCCCTATTATTGTCCTCATTTTCCTGCTGCAGTCCTACTTCTGGGTACCTACCTACGAGGAGCAGACCAGGGGTAATCCTCAACGGCTTGGTGAGTATATCACCGCCTCTATTGGCGATGCCCAGTTGCTAAATCCCATACTCTCGGCAGACAGTGCCAGCGGTACTATAAATGATTTGGTGTTCGAGGGATTGCTTGATCGTGACGAAAATCTGAAATTTCGTGGTCGACTGGCAACAAGTTGGGAGATTTACGAGGAAGCCTATTTCTATGTAAATGATCAGGCAACTGTCTCCAAGCTTGGTCGAGCGAGTGCCCAGGAGTTGGTGGGGCTGATCCGAAAAGCAAAAAAGGAGCGCCTGGCTCGGAGTGATCCACTTTCACAATCTCTGGCCAACATTGAGGCTATTGAAATTCTGCCTTCGGGCAAACGTCAAATAGTCGTAAAGGAAATCACTCCAGAGCGGAAAAAGGTTGAGGTTCGCGTTCAAATCAATGCGCCGGCAAGAATAAAATTAACCCTGTACCGCGTTGATCAGGATCTTTTCAGCAATCTAGAGGAAATTCTAGGGCCGGATTATTTTTCAACTTTCGCGGCGAAGCGGTTTATTCAAGTCGAACCTGCGAAATTTAATCCTAAAAAGAAAAAATATGCTGAGACCTATATGCCCGCGGTAGAGCATAACCCTGTAATTCTCTTCAATCTCCGCAACGGGGTGAGATTCCATGACGGCCATACCTTCGATGCCAATGATGTGAAATTCACTTACGACGCTATAATGAACCCGGCAAACATTTCTCCGCGGCTGGCAGATTATGAGCCGGTGAAAAGGGTGGAGGTGCTCAACCCTTTGAAGGTGAGGATCGTCTACAAACGTCTTTACTCACCAGCGCTGGGAACCTGGGGAATGGGTATTCTGCCGGAGCATCTGCTGAACAGTACGGCACTACACGACGAAGCACGAAGCCGTGATCTTGATGCGGAAATCATGTCCATCCGGCAGAGCAGTTTCAACCGAAATCCCATCGGCTGCGGGCCCTTCCGCTTTCGGGAGTGGAAGTCCGATCAATACATCCTGTTGGATCGTTTCGAAGACTACTGGGAAGGACCAGCAAATTATCGGGAATATGCTTATCGTATTGTTCCAGAC
>JASFGC010000017.1:0-21941 GCA_050123975.1 Syntrophobacterales bacterium
TATCCGTGGTCGTAGCAAGTCATTCATGAAATATCCTGGCTGGGGTCTAGTCGTGCAAAAATTCTGCCATGAATCCTACATCCCGGATAATAATCGCACAAAAAAGAGCCCGGAGTAAACTCCGGGCTCTCGGCTAGGTTTCAATAATCTTCACCACAGAGCTCTGTGGATAATTTCCAGGTTCTTACGAGGCGTTTGGCCTCTTTAGGCAATCATGCATTCCCTGGAGCGCTCGCCACTCTCGCGACTTGCCTCCTGCCTACAACGTTTATACTCTTCGAAGCTGGTGGAACAATAGCCGCAGTTGCTCAACTCCTTTACCAGCCTCCGTTTTTCACTGAAGCAACACGCTCCAGCACTGCTGGATCTTGACTGTGCCATGTATATCGCCTCCCCTCTGCTTCCGCTGGGGTTTTTTCCCCACTGCCTGGAGAGTAACTTGCGAAATGAAAAAGTCAAGAGTCCTGAGCGCAGCTTATAGCGGATGATACATCAGATCTGATTCAAGTTTATAGGTCCAGGGGGCTCCTGAATTTCTCCAGCCATTCTTGACCCTCTTACCGTAGTAGTAGCTCTGATGATCTTTGACTGCGTCTCCCTCGAATCCATCAATGATGTTATAAACCTTTTTGAAACCAGCTTCTGCCAGAAGATTTACTGCTAGAGCGCTGCGTCCCCCCGAACGGCACATAATCAAAATCGTATCGCTAACTTTGTAGTACCTTTTTGCCTGAGAGACAAAATTGGGATTAGACTCCATAACAGGTCTTCTTTTCTTAGCTGTCAATTCCCGGTTCAAAACCCTCACGGGGATGTTTCTGGCCATCGGCGCATGGCCGACAAAGATGTATTCTTCCAAGGTCCGAACATCCAAAATTAAAACTTTCTCGGAACTTCCATGCCATTTTGCAAAGGCATCTTTGGCTGTCAAATAGAGACCAAGAACGGTCTGTTTCTTCTTGGGAATACCGGACTGTGCCAGTGCCGAAGAGCTGAAGATTAAACAAATCAATACAGGCAAAACGAAGAATCTTCTCTTCATACATTCCTCCTAAAATAGACTAAGCTTCAAGGTGGTTAATTCACTGAGGCATTATTTGTTTGCACTGAGAAAGGATAGGATTACTTGAATAGCCGCCCGAGGAGTCTTTTCTTTTGCGGCTCTGGCGGTGGGAGTCCAAGATGTCGACAAATCACCTTCTCGAGTTCTTCTTCAGAAACATCAGTTCCCTCGACTATGATTTCCTCACCCACCATTACTGCCGGAGCAACCGGTAGATCCAACTCAAAATATTCATCGGTTAAGTATTCTGCATTGGGTTTGGATATGGTCTCAATCTCTAATTCGTACCTCTGGCCCAGCCTGGGCATCATCTCCTTGAAATGCTTTCACGGCTTGCCATTGGGCTCGTTCATAAAGAACCTGACTTTCAGCATGTTTTTCTCCTTTTAAGGACTAGTATTTCTCACCTCTGCCATATGTTTGATAAACTGCGCTGGAGGCAGAAAATCTACCACACGCAAGTCACGTCGCTCTCTGCCATTTCGATCCAAAAACACCACTGTTGGTACCCCTCTGACATCATAGTGGCCTAGCAAGTGTGCGTTTATCAAATCACCCTTGCGGGTCAGGTCAACCTTGATCATGACAAAGTCATTCTTTGCCAACTTGACGATTTCTGGATCGTGAAAAGTGATTTGCTCTAGTTCCCGGCACGGAGCACACCAGTCTGCGTAGAAGTCGATGATCACTGGCTTTTTTACGCTAGTTGCTTTCTCTAACAGTTGCTCAGAGTAGGGCTCCCAGGTAACGCCAGCGCCTCTGGTGACAGTGAAGGCAATCTGATAGGTGGCAAGCAGGATGAGAGCTATACCGAGTCCTTTTTTCAACCAGCCAAAACCACGGAAAGTGCCTGTTGTCCGGTCTATAAAGCCAAGGTGCACTCCTGCTGTCAAAATGATTGCTGACAACAGAATAATTCCCATAAGGTGTGAAGAGAAAAGGGGCTTTATGAAGTAAGCGGCCATGGCCACCAGCACCCAGCCCAAACCTTTGCGCACCCATATCATCCATTCTCCGGAGCGTGGGAGTCTATCCAATTTCCCGGAAAAGAAGGCCAGAGTAGCCAGGGGAATGCCCAAACCAAGGCTCAAAGTAAAGAAAAGCATGAATCCCAAATACGGATTGCCGGTGCTTGCCACGTAGGTCAGTAACCCTATCAAAAAAGGGCCAATACAGGGCGCAGCTACCACTCCCAGAGTAAGGCCCATAAAAAGACTGCCGCCATAACCGCCATACGACCTGGATGCAGCCTGGGTGAGAAATGCTGGAAGTCTGAGTTCCCACAGACCAAAAAAGCTCAGGGCCAGTCCCACAAGAATCGTGGCTATGGCAATGAGAACAGCCGGATGCTGGAGCACCGACCCTAAGAGACCACCAGTAAGGGCAGCCACCACTCCCAGAGTAGAATTGGTAACAGCAAGACCCAGGAGGAAGAAAAGACTGTGAACAGCAAGAAGGCCGGCTTTGTCTGTACCTCGTCCGCCGAAATACGAAACCGTTATAGGAATCAGTGGATAAACACAGGGGGTGAGGTTAAGGGCTAGACCGCCCACAAAGACTCCCACAATGGTCAGCACTAAGCCTGATTGGAAAAGTGCGGAACCTGGCGCACCGATTCCCGAGGTTTGCGCCAACGAGACTTGTCCTTTTTCCGTGGGCAAACCCATCCCTTTCCAATTTAAAAGCCCTTCAGCGTAGCGATAGGCGTTTTTGTAACCGAGGCGAACGGCCAGCCTGGCCGCCGAGTCGCTGCGGACTCAGGTGAGGCCTTCTCAGTAAAATACTAGGTCGTGCTCCTTGTCAGGTCCCAGGAGCTTTTTCATCTCGGCCCGGGCCCAAGGCGAATACTGGGTCCACCAACTGGGGGTTACCGGCAGATTTACCGCGCCTTTGATGTACTCCCGCTGATACTCCCACTCTTGCCGTGTATCCACCAAAAAGAGGGAAGTGGGATTTTTGAGAAACTGAGCTTTGATGGTCTCAGGGTCTATAAGTCGATAGTTTCCCTGCCTGGCCTCTTCTTGTACCTGTGCCAAGGCTTGGGCCTGAGGATTAGTTGCACCATGTCCTCGACTTGAAAAGGCGAAAAGGCTTATGAGGAGGAAGGCGAGCACTGATCTGGTTCTCACGGGCAATGCCCAGAAACATCTCAGCTCAGCCTCACTCGAGCTTCTTTTCATTGTTTTCCCTCCAGGGAAAGGACATGTACTCCAGGGGGCAACCGCCCACGGAGGACTAGAATAGGTAAATTATCTGTTAGCCGAAGTTGATGAAATACGGATAGGATCAGAGCATAGGCAGTAAAGCCCAGTCGTCTGCGGCGCATAGAAATATATAATATCGAAACTACTGTTTATCCTGATCACCAATAGTACGAAATTATGGATTGGTCAACATCAAGGTGATGCAATGAGGAAATTCTTTGACGTAAGAGGGGACGTTGGTAGGTTTTGAAGGTTTTCTAAGAACAGGAGGCAGAGCGGATCATTTGGCAAGACTCATAGGCATTGAAACAGAGGAAATTGCTGAAAACCTTCAAAACCTACCAACGTCCCCTAAGATTTTTCCAGAAAAGGCAACTTTTCTTTCAGCCGGTAAGCGAGGGCCTGGCAACTAGCGATGAGATTCTCTTTCTCATCTTTCACAGTGATGTAGTAGTTGCCTGTTCTCCGGGTCTTTGCCACCTCCTTGGCCTCAGCACGCAGGGTGCTTTCCGGGGATGGAGCTTTGTGATAGGTAATATTTACGTTTAGTGCCACGGCCACGGTGCCGTGTGAATTGCACGAGATCTCGAAGGCCTCGTCGATGAGAGTAAATATGGCCCCACCGTGAGTCATCTGGAAGATATTTTCCATCTCTTTGGTACATTTCATCTCAATAAGTGCATAGCCTTCGTCCACGTCGATTAGTTTTAGACCGAGCTTCGTGGCGAAGGGTTCCCTCGCAACTTCTCTCTGCATTGCCTCTTTGATGCTTGGGTCCATGATTCACCTCGTGAAAACTAAGTTTTGATGTGGGATGTGAGATGTGAGATCCCAAAGATCGTGCTGGTCCACTTCACCTCTCAAATCACACATCTCAGATCTGTTCCAACAACAATAATTCTCGATGTCGTGCTAAAATAAAAATTAATGCTGGTATTTGTCATCCATTTTCTGTTAGAAGTGCACAGAAAAGTCCAGCAGGAGGCAAGAGAAGAGTTACTGCATGGAAACGTTCAACCGGAACAATGCCTGCCATCTCCAAGCAAACCTCTCCCGTATGGTCAAGAAACCGGTTCAGCTCACCATCACCGACAATTCTCACTCGATAATACACATCAGACCTTCCAGCAGTGGCTTTCAGATTCGTCTTCATCATATGTTCCTCGAGGCAGACACTGAAGTCTTGAATTCTCTGGCCCGCTTCGTCAAGAGCCGAAAGAGGAAAGCACCTTCGGTTTTGCGAAGCTTTGTTCAAGCCAATTCAGATAAAATAAAGAAATCTCCTCGTAAGTCCCGGCAGATCATAGTGCGCTCCAAAGGACGCTTCTTCGATCTCAATGCTCTGTTTGAGCAGGTTAATCATGAATACTTCGCAAACGAGATTGATTGTCTTATCACCTGGGGAGCCAACAGGAGGGTCCGGAATCAAAATTCTATTAAGCTTGCCAGCTATTCTGAAACAACAAAGACGATCCGCGTCCATCCAGCGCTGGATAAGAGCTACGTACCCAAGTATGTCATCATGGGCATCGTTTATCACGAGATGCTGCACCATCATTTGGGAGTCGAGCATCGCAATGGCCGCAAAATAGCCCACACCAGAAGATTTCGTGAGCTTGAGCAGCGCTACCGACATTACTATAAACTACAAGCATGGAAAGAAAAAAACCTGCATCGGCTACTCGGAAGGTAGTTTTTAGCCGAGCAGAACAGTCTATTCGTAACTATCGCATAGAGCAAGGGGGATGCCCAGCTGGCAGCTAGCAGCTGGCAGAGATATTTCCTCACAAATTATCAAGCTGCTGCTGGCTGTCCGCTGCAGGCTGCGAGCTCGAAAGCGCTTTGCGCGTTTCTAGAAAGGAGAATAATCATGAGTGGCACAGAGAATGCCTTGGACGTTGCTGTCCGCCAACTTGACCTGGTTGCCGAACGAATCAACTTGGATCCAGCTATTCACAAGCGGCTTCGCCTTCCGGCTCGATGTTATATAGTTTCCTGTCCGGTGCGGATGGATGACGGTAATGTGGAGGTCTTTACAGGATATCGTGTACACCACAACACCTCCCGTGGTCCTGCCAAGGGGGGTATCCGATACCATCCAGACGTCACCTTGGAGGAAACCACCGCCTTGTCCATGTGGATGACCTGGAAATGTGCGGTGGTGGATATCCCCTATGGCGGAGCCAAAGGAGGGGTTGCCTGCAATCCCAAGCAGATGTCGCGAACCGAACTGCAACATTTGACCCGCCGCTATACCTCTGAACTCGTGAATGTATTTGGTCCCAGGACAGATATTCCGGCACCGGATGTTTATACCAATCCGCAGATAATGGCCTGGATCATGGACACCTATAGCATGTCCATCGGCTATGCCGAACCTGGCGTGGTTACCGGCAAACCGATACCTGTTGGGGGATCTCTGGGTAGGAATGAAGCCACTAGCCGTGGCTGCGTATTTTCCATCTACTCTATGCTCAAACAATTAGAGAGAGATGTGAATGAACAAACGGTGGCGGTTCAAGGCTATGGAAATGTCGGCTATCACGCTGCCCTTATTCTGCACGATGCTGGAGCCACGATCGTTGCAGCCAGCGACAGTAGAGGTGGAGTCTACAACCCCAAAGGTTTAGATCCCCGGGATTTGGCGGTATACAAAAATGAATCCGGTACTGTGCAAGGATATCCTGGTGCAGATAGGCTCACCAACGAGGAGTTACTCGAATTGGAGTGCAGCGTACTGATACCAGCAGCGTTGGACAATCAGATTACCGAAAGAAATGCCGACCGGATCAAGGCGAATATTATTGCTGAGGGAGCCAATGGCCCCACAACTCCGGCTGCTGATGACATCCTCTATGACCGGGGCAAGTATCACTTGCCTGATATTCTCGCCAACGCCGGAGGGGTTACCGTCTCCTACTTTGAATGGGTGCAGGGGTTGGAACGTTATTTTTGGAGTGAAGAGGAGGTGAATTCCAAACTCAAGGGAATTATGGATCGTGCCTTCGACAACGTCTGGCATCTTTCTCAGACTGAGAAGGTGAACATGCGGATGGCCTCATATATGATTGGGGTCAAACGGGTGGCGGATGCCATGTTGCTTCGAGGCTTATATCCGCAGTAAGTTAAAAGAGGCACATGGTTCAAGGCGCAAGGCGCAAGGACTAAAAAAAGTAGCCAGTAGTCAGTAGTCAGAATCCAGAAGATTATAGAAATAACTCAATAACTTCTGGCTTCTTACGCTCTGCGCTTGGCGCTATGCGCTATGCTCCACGGCGAAAGAGGAAGGTCGGATTTTTAATTCGTTGACACTCACCGGGCCTCTGTGTTAGAGGGATGCACACCCGCTAGAGATGGCACATTTACTTAGGTCACCACAACCCCCCGCACCGTCTCAGAGCTCGGTTTGGTTCCCTATGAAAGGAGATTCAAATGCTGGTGGTTATGAGCAGCTATGCCACCGAAGAGGAAATTGCTCAGGTCGTCGTTGCCATAGAACGGCAAGGAAATGTTGCCCGAGTAATACAGGGCGGTGAGCGTACCGCCATAGGAATTCTTCAAAACAAAGGTCCAGTCGATCCTGCCCCTTTTCTGCTCCTCCCCGGGGTGAAAGAAACCATCCCCGTTTCGAAACCCTATAAGCTCGTAAGTCGAGAGTTCGAACTCAGCGACACTATCGTCACCCTCGGGGACGTTGCCGTCGGCGGCGATCATTTCGTCATCATTGCAGGTCCCTGTGCAGTCGAGAGCGAGACACAGGCTCTCACGATTGGCCGTGCAGTGCGGAGCCAAGGTGCCCGCATCTTTCGGGGCGGTGCATATAAGCCTCGCACTTCACCCTATAGTTTTCAGGGCTTAGGAGAAGAAGGGTTGAAGATTCTCGCCAAGGTGAGAGAGGAAACGGGGTTATACATTGTCACCGAGGCAATGGACCACCAACTGTGCGACCTGGTAGAAGAGTATGCCGACATCATTCAGATCGGCGCTCGCAATATGCAGAACTTCTCCTTGCTCAACCGAGCTGGCGAGGCTCGGAAACCTGTTCTCCTCAAGCGTGGTTTGTCCGCAACCATCCAGGAATGGCTTATGGCTGCTGAATACATCATGGCCAAGGGGAATCGGAATGTGATTCTCTGCGAGCGCGGCGTCCGCACTTTTGCCGACCATTCCCGTAACACTCTGGACCTGAGTGCAATCCCGGTAGTTAAGAAGGAAAGTCATCTGCCAGTTATTGCTGATCCAAGCCATGCCTGCGGTCGCCGGGACCAGGTGATTCCCATGAGTCGCGCCTCTGTGGCTGCCGGAACCCATGGTCTGATGGTGGAAGTACATCATGAGCCGGAAAAGGCATTGAGTGATGGCCAGCAAGCTTTGTTCCCTACACAATTCACTCAGATGGTCAATGAGATCCTCCCTATTTTGACGGAGAAACAGAGAACAGTACTGGAGCAAAACCGCAGTGGGCAATAGGCGCCATAGAGTCAGTACGCTTCGCTGTCATTCATGGTCATTTGGCCACTGAAAGTGGCCGTCACTACGCTACGCTGTCATTAGGCTTCGCTGTCACTCGTTGTCATTAGGTCTTAATAATTTGTGACAACTAATTTGGACATCTAACTACAAATGACTATAAATGACGGGCGTGAGCCCAACTGACGCCGCAGGACAAACTAGGGACCCGCTTGCGGGACTGAGCGGAGCACAGCGAACGCGAAGAAATGACTACGAATGACGGCCGTGAGGCCTAATAAGAAGATACTTGAGATGAAACGTCTCCGTCTGGAGTTGAAGCAAGATACTGATCGCTCCTATGACGTTTTAGTGGGCCGGGGTATTCTCGCTGCTCTTCACAGCGAGGTACAACGACTAGGGAGCTTTTCCTCCTATGGGTTGGTTACTGATGAGGTGGTGAGACCGCTGGTGGCCGAACAACTTCAAAATCAACTGCGGTCTCACTCCATTGATACAACTTTGATTGCATTACCCCCGGGTGAGAGTGCAAAGACCATAGAAACGGTCCTCGATCTCTGCCAGCAGCTCCTCGCTCAGGGTTTTGACCGCAGCAGTTTACTTCTGGCTGTCGGGGGCGGTGTGGTTGGTGATATCACTGGCTTTGCTGCTGCCATCTATATGCGAGGTATCCCCTACATTCAAATTCCCACTACCCTGCTCGCCCAGGTGGACAGCTCTCTTGGGGGCAAGACCGGTGTCGATCTACCTTCAGGCAAAAACCTGTTAGGCGCCTTCCATCAACCTCGGCTTGTGCTCTCAGATCTTGACGTTTTGACCTCTCTTTCCTCTGACGCCAGGCGCGACGGATTCTCCGAGGTCATCAAGGCTGCCCTCATCGAAGATCCCGAACTCTTTTCAGTATTGGAAAGGGAAGGGGCTGACCTTCTTGACACTGATAATCCGCATTTGGAAACGATCATCGCCAAGGCCTGTGAAGTCAAGTGCCGGGTGGTAAACCGTGACGAGCATGAAAGTGGCTTGCGACGCATTTTGAACTTCGGCCATACTCTCGGGCATGCCCTAGAGGCTGCAACCAATTACGACATAACCCACGGGCAGGCCGTGGCTGCAGGAATGGCTGTAGCCATCCGGTTCTCCCAACGGTGGGCCGGGCTCACACAGGATGAGGCAGATCGTGCTTTGGCTTTAATCAGAAACGTAGGGTTGCCCACCGAGCTGCCAAGGGATATACATCCTGAATCATTGTTGTCCGCCTTGGAGAAGGATAAGAAGATCCAGGCAGGCATTTGTCACTTTGTCCTTATTTCCAATATTGGCCACGCCATAATTCATTCGATTCCAGTGGAGGACCTGCGTCAAAGTCTGACGCAGATTCAGGAATTCAGGGATGCAGGAATTTAGGGATTTGAACAATGAATACTTTTCCTCAGATCTGTGCAAAGTATAATTCCTCAATTCCCTAATTCCTTACTTCCTTAATTTCTTTTAAGGATTCTCCTAATATGTCATCAAAGGAATTCGTCCATTTACATGTGCATAGCGAGTACAGCCTTCTAGACGGTGCCATACGCATTACTGACATGCTCAGGACCGCCGCAGGATTTGGTATGCCCGCCGTCGCTGTCACTGATCACGGAAACATGCACGGCGCTCTTGAATTCTATGTAAAAGCCAACGAATTTGGGATCAAGCCCATTTTGGGTTGTGAGATCTACGTGGCGCCCAAAAGCCGCCGGGACCGTGGAGAGAGTCTCGGGAGCGCACGCAACCATCACATTGTTCTCTTGGCTGAGAACAATACGGGCTATCGCAATCTGCTCAAGCTCCTGACTCTCGCCAACTTCGAAGGTTTCTACTACAAACCCAGAGTGGACAAGGAACTACTCACCGCTTATCACGAGGGGCTCATTTGCCTTTCCTCTTGCTTACATGGCGAGGTGGCATCCCATCTGTTGGCTGCCAGTTATACCCGGGCCGAACAGGCTGCGATGGAGTATCGCGACATCTTCGGCAAGGACAATTTTTTCTTGGAACTGCAGGCTAATGGCATGTCAGAGCAAGAAATTGTTAACCGTGACCTCATCCACCTCAGTGAAAAAACCGGCATTCCTCTGGTTGCAACCAATGACTGCCATTACCTGAGAGCAGAAGATGCAAAGGCCCACGACGTGCTCCTCTGTATCCAGACAGGAAAGACGGTGCTGGACGAAAATCGTATGCGTTTTTCAACCAGTGAACTCTATTTCAAATCTCCTGAACAGATGTGGTCTACCTTCCACGATGTTCCAGCTGCCCTGGAGAATACTCTGGCAATAGCGGAACGTTGCCACGTCAGTTTAAAGCTTGATAAACCTCATTTTCCAGAGTTTCCTCTAGAGCCGGGTGAATCGGCAGAATCACGCTTTGAAAGGGAAACCGAAGACGGCTTTGCCACAAGGCTCGAAGAAATTCAAAGAAAGCAACCAGAATTTAGCGCTGAGGACGAAGCGAAATATCGCCAGCGGTTGGCCCACGAGATCTGGGTCATCCAAGAGATGGGATTTAGCACCTACTTTCTCATCGTCGCTGACTTCGTCAGATTTGCCAGAGAGAATTCAATACCTGTCGGCCCTGGGCGGGGGTCAGCGGCTGGCAGCCTGGTGGCATATAGCCTTGGTATTACTGATCTCGATCCCATTGATCATGGCCTGATCTTCGAGCGCTTTCTCAATGTGGAACGGCTTAGCCTGCCAGATATAGACGTTGATTTTTGCATGAATGGCCGGGACCGGGTCCTGCAGTATGTTTCGGAACATTTCGGCCAAGATCGGGTTGCCCAAATAACCACCTTCGGCACTATGCAAGCGCGAGCTGTTATCAGAGATGTAGGTCGCGCTCTTGGCATGCCGTATGGAGAGGTGGATAAGATAGCTAAGCTCATTCCTCCGGTTCTCAACATAACTCTCAGAAAAGCGTTCAAGACTGAACCCCGGCTCAAGGAACTTCGCAAAGATCCAGCTCTCCAAGAGTTTTTCGATGTGGCCTTGGCTCTGGAGGGGCTCACACGTCATGCCTCCACCCATGCCGCCGGTGTTGTTATTTCAGATCTTCCCATCGTCGAGTACATGCCTCTCTATAAAGGTCCAAAGGGCGAAGTGGTGACGCAGTTTCCCATGAAATACGTGGAGAAGGCAGGCCTTATCAAGTTTGACTTCTTGGGGCTGCGCAACCTTACAGTCATCGACAACGCCGTAAAACTCATCAAAGAGAATAATGGTGTCGAACTGGACATGCGTGATCTGCCCCTGGACGATCCGGAAACGTATGAACTTTTGAGCCGCGGGGATACAACTGGAGTGTTCCAGTTGGAAAGCTCTGGTATGCGCGATCTGGTTGTACGGCTCAGGCCTGAAAATTTCAATGACATCACTGCCTTGGTTGCTCTCTATCGCCCCGGTCCCCTGGAGAGTGGCATGGTGGATAGCTTCATCAACGGAAAGCACGGTAACATAAAAGTCAGCTACGAAGTGGAGCAACTGCGGGATATTCTTCGGGACACCTACGGGGTCATTCTCTATCAAGAGCAAGTAATGGAAATTGCCAGTGTCTTGGCCAATTACAGCCTCGGTGAAGCCGACATTCTGAGGCGGGCTATGGGCAAGAAAATCCCCAAAGTTATGGCAGCACAGCGTGATCGTTTTCTTGCGGGAGCCGAGGAAAACGGTATTAATCTCAAGAAAGCCACCCACATATTTGATCTCATGGAAAAGTTTGCCGGCTATGGCTTCAACAAATCCCACAGTGCCGCCTATGCGCTGATAGCGTACCAGACAGCCTATCTCAAAGCCCACTATCCTCTCGAATATATGGCGGCGCTGTTGAATAGCTTTTTGAGCAACTCCGACAACTTGGTTAAGCTCCTGCATGAGTGCCGGGAAAAGGAACTGGAAATACTTCCTCCTGATGTCAATCTGAGCTACTGGGACTTCACTGTAGTGGGTGACAGTATTCGCTTCGGCCTGGGTGCGGTAAAAAACGTGGGTTCTGCTGCAGTGGAGTCAATCATTGAGGCAAGGGCTGATGGTGGTCCATTCTCATCTCTTTATGAGTTCAGCGAAAGGGTTGATCTGCAACGCGTCAACCGTCGTGTAGTGGAAAGCCTCATCAAGTGCGGCGCCTTTGATTCACTTCACCCTGTTCGCAGTCAAGCCATGGCCGCTCTGGAAGAGGCAATGGAAATGGCGCAAACCATCCAGAAAGATCGTTTGAGTGGTCAGATAAGTATGTTCGGCACTTTTGCCGGGCAGCAGCGTAACTCCGAGCCCCCTTTACCCAATATTCCTGAATGGAACCACCGGCAGAAGCTTGCCATGGAAAAGGAGGCTCTCGGTTTTTACTTTAGCGGTCATCCTCTTGATGTTTACGAAAAAGAGATGCAAGCCTTCACCATAGCGGATATTGCGAGCATTGCGGACAAGAGTGATGGAATCCAAATAATCCTCTGTGGTCTCAATGCCGATCTCAAGGAGATCACCACGAAAAAGGGTGACCGCATGGCCTTTTTAACCTTGGAAGACCGCAAGGGTACTGTGGAGGTGGTCATTTTTAGCGACATCTATCAGAGTAGCCGTCATCTCCTCGAGGTGGATGATCCCTTGCTGATTATGGGCACTGTGCAGCAGGAGGAGAAGGGAGCCAAGATTATAGCACAGCGCATTCTCACCCTTCTGGAAGCCAAGGAGCATATGACCCAAGCGATTCATATTAAACTCCCGGCGCAAACAGTCACCAAGGAAAATCTGGCTGATCTCAAAGCTATCTTGGGGCGCCACAAAGGCGATTGCAAGGCATACGTGCATCTATGCACGGATGAGCACTGTGAGGCAGTCATACGATTGGGTGATAGAATCAGAGTGAAACCTGATCGGAGTCTGATCGAAGAGGTAAATCGGTACTTCGGTGCTGAGGTGGTTTCTGCTGTGCTGACAAACGGACCCGGCCCTGTACGAAATTCCAGGATCAATAATAGAAACAATAATAGAAACAATCGACGAAGCAAGCCTAGTTAGCCTGTTAGCCAGTTTTGCCCGTTAGCCGGTTTAGCCGGTTGCTCCTACCCAGCTGGCTCAACTGACTTAATTGACTTAACCGGGCAAATCTATCTGATATCTGTCATGGACTATCGATCAAGGATAATGGATAGGACATCTAATTGGGGCACTCGTGGGTGAGGATGTATTAAAAAAAGGGGAACCTTTCCAAGTTGTCACTCCTCCAACCGAATAGTCACCCGAACTTCCGCACAGCTCCAGACCAGCAACGCAAACCAACAACCGCATGAATACGAGCACGAACTTGTGTACAAGAACTGAAAACCGCTATTTTGATGAGAACTTCAGGAGTCTCCCTCGGAAAGATCCCCCTTTTAGGCAGGAGACGAGCGGATTTTATGATAAGCTTTTTACATTGTCAAGGAAAAAGTTATAAGGAGAATTCAGGAGTCAGGAGTCAAATTATTTCGGATTGCGAATTGCGAATTGCGAATTTGAAAAAGCGAAATCCGTAATCGAAAATGCCCTAGCTCCTAGCTTCTAGATTCTGTCTTCTTAATGGAGATAACTATGAATCGTTTTCAGCGCACAATGGGCAAGATCTGTGACAACTGCCCTTTATGTAATTATGCCAGGAAGAATCCAGAAACCCGCTTTGGGAAGGTTATGTCTTGGCATGGCCAGTACTGCCCTGCCTGGAAGGCGCAACAGGAACTCGAGGCTGAACGCGAAGAAGAGACGCTGAGAGAAGAAAACGAAGCCGAATAACTCAACCCACCTTGAACCCTGCGCCTTGTGCCATGAGCCCTTTCCTTATTTCGGTAGCTTCCTCACGCCCAGGGGTTCATAGTCTACCGATTCACTTAATAGTCTTTTGAATATGCGGTTCTTTTCCTTCTGGTCTTGCATTCCACCGGTTCGTTTCTCATACTCGTCGGCCATCCACTCCCATATGTCAGCCTCTCGTTCCGGCTCTGGAGAATAACAGAATCGTTCCTGCCATTTCTCCATTTTCTGCTTGTTAATATAAGGGACTCCCTGGAGCCTCCGGTAGATTTTGGATAACCGGTCGGTCAGTGTTTTCGGCAACCTCTCATGGTACCGAGGTCGTTTTGGCATTATGTTCTTTAGTTTGCCGGTACTCAATGGTAACTCCTTTAGAAGCTATCAGCGTTCAGCTGTCAGCCGTCAGAATCCAGTAGGCACAAAGGATTGAGCAAGGAGCATTGAAAAACGAATCTTTTGTCTTCCCTATGCTCCATGCCCTATGCCCTATGCTCTATGCTCTATGCCTACCCAAATATTTAATTTTTAAGGATTTTCCTTGTACTAGCTAAACGCCTACTCTTTTACGGCAACTCCCAGAATAGCAAAACGTGTTTCCTTGTACCCAGGCAGCAGCCTAAGACCCTCCTGCTGCAAGGCCGCTCGGTACTCTGGGCCGTAAAAACGGTTCTCTGTTGGATGGTCGAGCAACCTGCGCGTAATTGCATTTGCATAAAGTGGAGGATAGATCTCTTCAAAATAGAATCCACCACCTTTCTTCAAAACTCGGCAGATTTCTCGTATTCCCTGCTCCCAGTTTTCTAAATGATGGATAATACCAAAATTGAACACGGCATCCATGCTGCCATCTGCATAGGGCAGTTGCTGGGCATCACCGACAAAAAATAGAAGACGATCAACTGTCCACTGTGGCTGTCTCTTTATGGCCGAGCGAATCATGGCCGGATCGACGTCTAAGCCGTCTAACCGCTTCGGTTGAAAAGTTTTTAGGATTATTCTGGCTCCCGCACCGTGACCACAGCCAATCTCCAGACAGCGAGTACCAGGCTCCAGGTCTCTCAACCTTTTGAGAAACTGGGTTTCACGTTGCTGGATCAGATAGCGCAATGGGCTATTGACCCACAGTCTTTCTGGCCAATTGACTTTCATTTACCACCTTGTGTAGTCCGTAGTCAGTCGTCCGTTGTCCGTTGTAAAAAGACAGAAGTCAGAGGACAGAGGTAAGAAGACAGGAAGCAGTGAGCACTTACACACCCGAGTAGTAGTCAGTAGCAAGTACTTGAGAGGAACTCAATTTTGATTGTTTTTCTCCTGAATTTTAAATTCTGACTCCTGGCTCCTTATCCTATGCTCCATGCCCTATGCCCTATGCTTGTCTGCAACGGACCACTGACAACGGACGTCCCCGCCTTTTTGATCGAGTAGCCGTTCCTAGCACTCACCTCAGCTAATAGCTAGGATGTACCTTTTTTGATGCCGCGAAATATCTTGGCAATTCCATACGTAAGCTTTTTGATACCCAACGCAGTGAATCCGGCTCTGCCAATCTCCTTCAAAAAATCATCCGCATTTGGGAAATCGTGTACCGAGTCGGCCAGATAACTATAAGCATAATTGGTCCGCGACAGTAAATTCCCCAGCGGCGGCATGATGAAATCAAAGTAGAGCCGGTACATGGTTCCCAGCACCAGGTCGTCGGGGATGTCAAATTCCATAACCAACAACTGCCCGCCTGGTTTTAATACGCGATGGAATTCGTCTAGTGCCTGCTCTCGTTCCTGAATGTTTCGGATGCCGAAAGCAATAGTCGCAGCATCAAAATAACTGTCTTTCACTGGCAACCGACGTCCATCCCCCAAGCTCAGATGAATACGGCTGTCCAGCCTTCTAGATCTCACTTTTCTTCGACCCATTATGAGCATCCTGGGAGAAAAATCCACGCCCACCACCGTGGCTTGTGGGTGGTACTTGCATATCTCAACTGCAACCTCAGCCGTGCCAGTAGCCATATCCAAGACCAGAGCTTCTCCTGGGAGTTTGAGACACTGGGCCATGACTCGCCTCCAATATGAATCCCTTCTCAATGACAGAAAGCTGTTCTGGAAGTCATAGGAGAAGGCTATGGTCTCGAACATTCTTTTGACTTGATAGTCTTTCATGGCCATAACCAAAAACCAAGGAGTCAGGAGTCAGAATCCAGATAAAAGCACGGCTCAAGGCTTAAGGCGCAAGGAAAATCCTCCTTCTATTCTTACCTTCAGCCTTATCTAAATCCTAATTCAGAAATTTTCTATCTCCTGTCTCCTGACTCCCGACTCCTTGTTTTCAAATCCGCAATCCGAAATCCGCAATCCGAAATTGTCTAGCTCTATGCTCTATGCTTGCTACACTCCGATTCCAAGTACTCTGCCCCCCTGATAGATCAGAAACGAGACCATCCATGCTAGGACTAGGGAATAGCCAATGCTGAACCCGGTCCATTTCCAGGAATTCGTCTCGCGCCGAATCACCGCCACCGTAGCTAAGCATGGAATATAGATAAGTACGAAAGCCATGAGGGCATACGCCCCCAGAGGAGTCATGCCCGAGGCCCGCAGGGACCGGCGCAATGCCTCACTCTCCTCGTTCGCATCCGCTCCGGCTGCATACAAAACTCCAAGAGTGCTCACCACAATCTCTTTGGCCACAAATCCTGTGAGCACCGCCACACTAGTTCGCCAGTCAAAACCCAAAGGGGCAAAGATTGGCTGAATGAAATGGCCTAATCGCCCGAGAAAGCTGCTTTCCAACCTAACCATTTCACTGTTCACATCTAAATTCTTTGGGCTACCCTCCGGCGTCGAGGGCGCTCGTGGCTTTTGGGATTCGGCAACGTTGAGCACCCTCTCTTGGGTGGCATTCGTGGCCCCCTTCGCCACAGCCTGCCCCTGATTTTGGTCAACAGTGCGGGGAAAGCTCCCCAGCACCCAAACCAGGATGGAACCTACCAGGATGACTCCACTCATTTTTCGCAGAAAAATCTGACTGCGGTCCCACATGTGAATCAGCAAACTTTTCAAGGTTGGGGCTCGATAGGGGGGAAGTTCCATGACAAAGGGAGCAATGTCGCCTCGAAAAAGAGTGACACTGAAGAGTTTGCCCATGACAATGGCCAAGGCAATCCCCAAGGCATAGATGCTAAAAATCACATTGCCGGCACTTGCTCCGAAAAAGGTTCCCGCCAGCAGTATATAGACCGGCAATCGAGCTGAACAACTAATCAGAGGGTTAATCAGGATGCTCAGTAACCTATCACGTTCGCTCTCAAGGGTGCGGGTAGCCATGATCGCCGGGGCGTTGCAGCCAAAACCCATGAGCAGGGGAATAAATGACTTGCCGTGCAGGCCGATGAGGTGCATTACCCTGTCCATTATGAAGGCTGCCCTCGCCAGGTAGCCGGTGTCCTCAAACAGGGCAATACAGAAAAAAAGAATTAAAATGTTGGGTAAGAAGATGATGACGCTTCCCACTCCGGCGATTATGCCGTTAACCAGCAGGTCTTGCAGCAGCCCCTCTGGCACCAGTGCGGTCACAACCACTCCAATCCAGCTCACTCCGGCGTCTATCCACTCCATGGGATAAGCACCCACGGTGAAGGTTAGCTGAAACATGGCCCAGATAAAAAAGATAAAGATGGGAAAACCCAGAATCCTGTTCGTCAGGATAAGATCGACCTGCCTGGAGAGATCAAGCTTCGTCGCGCCGGAGACTTTCAGGACTTCCTGGAGAGCTCCTCCAATAAAGCCATAGCGCTGGTCTGTGAGCACCATTTCGGCGTCATCCTTATAAAATTCAACTAAGCGTTCACGACTCGCCTCAGCTTGAGCCAAAATCTCCTCGCTGATCTCCCCCAGGGATCTTACCCTGTCCTGTACAGCTTGGTCATTTTCCAGGAGTTTCACCGCCAGCCAGCGGGTGGAGAATCGTTCACCTATGGAGGGATCTTGCCAGATCACATCCTGGATCTTCTTGATTTCCTTCTCTAACTCGTGGCCGTAGGAAATGTGGATGTGCCGGCTTACCGTATCCCGGTCTTCAACCACCTCCAACACTTTATCTAATAAATCCTCCATCCCCTGATTCTTGGTGCCGACAGTGAAAACCACCGGCACACCCAACAGAGTACCCAGACTGTCGATATCGATCTGGTGGCCCCGCGCCTGCGCCACATCAGCCATGTTGAGGGCAAGAATAAGTTTTACCCCCATTTCTATAAGCTGGGTGGCAAGGTAGAGGTTTCTTTCCAGATTGGAGGCATCGACAATGTCCACTACAACGTCAGGCTTTGAGTCAACCAGGAAACGGCGGGCCACTATTTCCTCAATGGAATATGCAGTCAGACTGTACGTCCCGGGAAGGTCAACCACCCGCAATCGGTGGCCGTTGTGGATGACGGTGCCCTCCTTTTTCTCCACCGTCACCCCCGGCCAGTTCCCCACATGTTGGCGAGTACCGGTGAGATTATTAAATATGGTGGTCTTGCCGGAATTCGGGTTTCCGGTCAAGGCAATAGTAACTTCTTCCTTTGTCACTTTTCTTCTTACTCCACCTTTTCCATCATTATCTGGGCTGCTTCTTCCACCCGCAATGAGACATGGTAGCCTTTGATCACCAGTTCAATCGGATCTCGGAGAGGTGCATATTTTTCAACGAATACCTCAGATCCCTTGATAAAACCCATCTCCTGTAGGCGCTTGCGAAAGGTGCCACTGCCGTTCAATCGGGTGATGACACCTCGCTCGCCTTCTCTGAACTCACTCAATGGAATCATCAACATAGCTCCAATTCCGGCGAATAAGGTTTCCGACCACATTCACCCTAGTCCGAAGAAATTACGTGGATTGTAACCGGGAACCAGTATGAGTGGAACTCCTCAGCCCATGGCGTTGGCGGGGTTGTTGTTGGTAGAAACGAGCACTTTTTGGCTGAGGCCGTGTCCCAAGGCGATTCTGCTGCCTCGGAAGGCAACGATAATAGGGCCGGGTCCGCTTGCTTTGATGACTTCTACAGTTGTTCCGGGGGTGAGTCCCATGTCAGCCAATCGCTGCTGAACCTGTTTCCCACCGAGCAATCGCTCAATAACTACTTCCTCTCCGGGAAGCACAAAAGATAAAGGAATACCAGGCCGTCGCTGTTTCCGGCAGTCCCCACAAATACCGTAGAGCTCCATTTTATGATGCAGCAAGGTGAAATATCTATCCCGGGCTATTTGTCGCTGCAATGCTTCAATCTCGGTGTTGTGGAACTCCTGAATTCTGCCGCAGTCAGCGCAAATTAAATGGTCATGATGCCAACCGATGTGACGATGTTCATACTGGACTTCCTGGCCCTCAAATTCCGTCTTGTAAGCATATCCATAGCGGCAGAGAAGATCCAAAGTCTCTTCAATGAAGTCACCGGTCAATTGCTGACCTTGGCTTGTGAGTTGCTCTTTAAGAGCAGCCACAGTGAGATGTTCTGTTGCCCCCAAGAACGCCTCGAGCACTAGCAACCGCTTGTCGCTGTAGTTCAGGCCATGCTCTTTGCAGATGTTGATAAATTCATCTTTTTCGTATTGGTGTAAACGTTCCATCGCGCCTCAAGTCCCTCATATAACCACTATTTCGTTGCTAAGCTGTTGTACGCTTTTGCCGCCTGCGCTCTTAATCACTTGTGCACCTTACACTTGCCACAATGCCCGTGAACTTCAAGTTTGTGTCCGGTTACGAGAAAATCATAACGTTCCCCCACCTTCTCCTCTACATCTTTGACAGTTTTTTCAGTGAATTCAATCACCTTACCACACTCCAGACAACGAAGGTGGCAGTGGTGCTCATGCCCATAGATATGTTCGTAGTGTAGGTGCCCGTCCTCGAAGTAGGCTTCTTGGATGAGGCCGCTCTCGAGCAGCAAGGGAATGGTACGGTAAACCGTGGCTTTGGAGATTTTCTCGTTCTGACGCCGGAGTAGCAGGTATAGTTCATCCACATCAAAATGGTCGTGGATGGCAAATACCGCTCTGACAACCTGTTCGCGCTCGGCTGTTTTCCTCAAACCCTTATTGCGAATGAATTCTCTGAATACCTCAATTTCGCTTTTCATGCGGATCCTTATTGAGAATGAATTGCAATAGTAGCTGCAACGGGTACTTTTGTCAAGAGCAAAATGAATAGCCTTCGCTGTCAGCAATGAAGGCGAAAGGCATCAGGCTCAAGGCAGAAGGCAAGAAGCTCAAAACATAATGTTGGAGGTTTGAGGAGCGCCTCGCTTTAGGTTGGAGGCAAAGTGGAATGACGCGGAGAAGGGGTGAACCGGAGAAACGGCGAGAAAGGCGCTCACAAATAGACTTCGCCGCGTCTCCGTCTCTCCCCGTCTCCGTGTCGCCCTGTTGGCTTCTGACTCCTGTCTTCTTGCTTTTAAATATGAAAACTCTTGGATTGGCCTGGCAAAATAGTGTATTGATCAAGATATGAAAGCGACCACCATCTTTGCTTTTACACTCTTAGGTTTTGCGGCAACTATTGGACAAATTCTCGTACTGCGGGAATTGCTCACCGTTTTTTCTGGCACTGAACTGGCAGTGGCCGTGGTTCTGGCCGCCTGGCTCTTTTGGACTGCCCTTGGCGGACTGCTGGGGGGCAAACTGTCACAACATTACCGCGGCAACCCACGATTGTTTGGTTACCTTCAGATGGGAAGCGGTATCATCCTCGCCTTGACCATCTTCCTTATCAGGGCGGCGCGCTCTTTCTTTCAGGTCGGCGCTGGCGAATTAGTCACCTGGGGCCAGATGCTGGCCATTTCTTTTCTCACTGTCGCACCTTTCTGCCTGATCTCCGGTTTGCTGTTCAGCCTGGCTTGCTCTGTGCTGGGGGTGCGGATCTCTCGATGGAGAAGGTCGCCTGGTTTGGTTTACTTTCTGGAGGGCTTGGGAGCCGGTATCGGAGGACTCCTCTTTACCCTTGTACTGATTCACCATTTCAACGGACTAAAGATTGCTATCTCCATCGGGCTTCTTCTCTGCACTTCAGGGTTGTTCATTGCTCTACACAATGGCCGGAAACGCTCGGTTGATATTCTGATTTTTGCATGTATTTTCCTCGGCCTTGCTACTGTGCAATACCGAAGCACCGATCTGGACCGGGCCAGTCGCCAATGGCAATGGTCCGGATTTCATCTCCTAGACTCCCAAGAGACCATCTACGGTCACATCGTTGTGGTGGCTAAAGAGAACCAGATCACCTTTTTTGAAAGCGGTCTCTGGAACTTTACAGTCCCAGATCAATTGAGCGCTGAAGAGGCGGTTCACTATGGACTGTTACAACACCCACAGCCTGAGCGTGTACTTCTCATTGGGGGTGGGGTATCCGGATCCTTGGCGCAGTTGCTCTTACATCCTAGTATTCGGGAGGTAGAGTATGTGGAACTGGATCCCAAGCTCATCCAGTTGGGGAAAACATATCTGCCGCGGGATGTGACTGCTGCCCTGCAAGACGGTCGGGCCACGGTCCTTCATGAAGATGGGCGAAGTTATCTTTCCCATACTTCTCGTAAGTTCGACGTTATATTGGTAAATCTTCCCGAACCTTTTACTGCCCAGATAAACCGTTTTTACACCCAAGAATTCTTCCGGCTGGCGTCCAGCAAGATGCGTGACGGTGGCGTTTTCTTTTTTACTGCCAGTGCAGCTGAAACAGCACTCGGTCCTACTCAATCGAGATACATGAAACTCCTTTATCGAACCGCATCCAGTGTCTTCCCTGAAGTGGTAATATTTCCTGGCCAGACCGCCCGTTTCTTTTGCTCAAATTCTCCAGGTACCCTAACCAAACAACCGGAAACCTTGGTGAATCGATTGCGCCAGCGTAAGCTGGAGCTTTTCTACGTACAAGATCACTATATACTCTGGGATCTTTCGCCCTTGCGACAAGAAAGCTTCATGGCCATGATCGAGCAAGCAGACGAGGATCAAGAAAACAGTGATCTTAACCCCAGAGCCTATTCCTATAATCTCCTCCTGTGGGGCTCGCAGTACTCGCCCATGATAGCAAAAACCTTTTCAGCGCTAAGCAAACGTACCATCTGGATAACCATGCTTTTCTTCTGTGTCGTTGTTGCAGTTGTTAGCGTTGCCAAGAGATTGAGGTCTGGTGCTTCCCAGATCCCAAAAATGAGAATACTCTACTCGGTAACTGTTTTTGGCCTTACTGGCATATCCCTTGAAATTCTTATCATTTTTGCCTTTCAAGTATTCTTCGGTTATGTCTACTATCAGATAGGGATCCTGCTAGCCCTCTTTATGGTGGGGCTGGCCATGGGAAGTTTCACCTTTAGTTACTACCCCAGAAATAGACCTCTGCATATGAA
>JASFGC010000018.1:0-21447 GCA_050123975.1 Syntrophobacterales bacterium
TCCTTGATAAATTGGGCGATCTCCGTAAGTTCTCGATCGCTGTCGTTGACTCTGGGTATAACCAAGGTTGTAACCTCCAGCCATACCCCCATACTCTTAAGTTTTTTCAGAGATTCCAAAACAGGAGTAAGTTTGGCACCGCACTGTTCTTTATAAAAATCATTGCTGAATGCTTTGAGATCCACATTGGCAGCGTCCAAATAGGGTTGAATGGTATCCAACGCTTCCGGGGTCATATAGCCGTTAGTTACAAAGATATTTTTCATGTCGGCAGCGTGCGCCAGCTTGGCCGTCTGGTAGGCATATTCAAAGAAGATGGTTGGTTCAGTATAGGTATAGGAAATCGACTGACAGTGACTCTGACGGGCAGAGAGTATGACTTGCTCAGGTGGAAAGTCCTCACCCATGATGCGCTTAACCTCTCTCGGCATCTGAGAAATGTCAGCATTCTGGCAAAAAAGACAGCGAAAATTGCAGCCCACAGTCGCTATGGAGTAAGTCCGGCTTCCGGGTTGAAAATGGAACAGTGGTTTTTTCTCCACCGGATCCACATGCCTGGCGATTGCACGAGCGTAAACCAGGCTCTGCAATTGCCCGCCTTGATTTTCACGCACGCCACAGATTCCCCGCTTTTGGTCTTTAATAACACAGCGGTGCGCACAGAGATGGCACTGCACTCGCTGTTCTTCTAGCTGCTCATATAGCATTGCCTCTCGCATATGCTAAACTCCCGACGCGGAGACGCGATGACACGGAGACGCGGCGAAAGGATAGGTTCCTCTTCCTGGACCATCCTTTCCTGCAGGTGAAATCCTTGCTTTGGTTTTATTGCATCCAGTGCGGTAGGAACAAAATCAAGTTTTGTTTATGTGTTAATCATACACACATTTAGATGAGTCAGAAAAGAGAGATTCAACAATATTCTTAGAATATACTCAGAATATACGGTCAGCTTCGTTTTTCTCCGTGTCGCCGTGTCCCCGTCTCGCCGTGTCGCCTTTGCCCGGTCACGGATGCAGAACTGCCTCGGGCGGGTGCTTCTTTTTCTCCACTGGCGGCGGCGAAAATACTTTGAGGCTGCCCTGAGGTAGGTGGCCATGTTTCTTGTGCAGCGGCGTCTTTAGGTGATCTTTGCAGGTGATAAATCGGTAGCATATGTCCACTTTCATCACAATAAAGGCACCCAGGGGATTTTGCTGGAAGAAGGGATGATGTTCCACAGGACGCGTAATTTTCCTTAAAGTCAGTGGGAAAAACAGGGCCGTACCCCACTGGATAGGGATAGGCCCCATGATCTTCTTAATCATTTCTTTGAGTTCCCAGACGCTGAAAAATCGAGCCTGGCAATAGATGTTGTCCTCCAGTAATCCCCTAAGGCGACGATGCATGGCCATCAGCGCATATTTATTGAGCACTCCCAATACCACGCGGCGGCTCGTAACTCTTAAGGCTTCCGTCAGCGCTTTCTCCGGATCTTCAGCAAATTCCAAGGTGTTGATCAGGGTGGCGAGATCAAACTCATTATCCTCGAAGGGAAGATGTTCGGCCCACCCGAGATGAAGGTCCGCACCGTCTCGCAGTCTACTTCGTGCCTGCTCCAGCATGTACGGACTGGCATCCAAGCCGGTTACCTGAAGGCCCAACTCTTTAAACCATTCGAGATGAATACCAGTGCCGGATCCAATGTCCAAGAGTCTTTCCCCAGGACGGGGTTCCAAATAGCGCTTGATAAGATCCCGCTCCAGTTTGAGCACCCGCGCACCACCCGGTCTCTGGTACCATTCATCGTAGTGCTGGGCGCACTTATGATTAAACCCGCCTTTCAAGTTGGTTCCTCCCTCTTCGCATGGCGCAAAGCGCAGAGCGCAGAGCGTAGGATAAAAGACAATATTATATCAGTGGGCCGGCCAGCTAATTGGATAATCTGCAAACCAATAATCCTAATATTCCGTTCAGTATTTAAAGCTTACGCCATGCGCTTCGCGCTATGCGCTGTGCGCACTAGATATCCTCCCTCAGAACTGCACCTTTGGCACCTGAACTCACGAGTTTGCTGTAACGATAGGCATAGCCTTCCTTGATCCTGGGCTCTGGGGGCTGCCAGCGCTGCCGCCGTTTTTCTAGCTCCTCATCAGAAACTTTCAGGGTCAAGCGCTTGGCGGGGATGTCGATTGCAATCCGATCCCCTTCCTCCACCAGGCCGATGGTGCCACCATCAGCTGCCTCTGGAGAAATGTGGCCGATTGCTGCACCCTTGGTGCCACCACTGAAGCGGCCATCTGTAATCAGGGCCACCTCCGTGTCCAACCCCATGCCAGCAATGGCGGAAGTTGGGGTCAACATCTCTCGCATACCAGGTCCACCTTTGGGACCTTCGTAGCGAACCACCACCACATCGCCCTTCCGGATCTGCTGGCTCATAATTGCATCCACCGCGGCTTCTTCGGAATCAAATACCCGGGCGGTGCCTTCGTTTACCGTCATTTCCGGAGCCACCGCCGACTGCTTTACCACCGCCCCTTCTGGTGCCAAGTTGCCGAACAAGATAGCAATGCCTCCCTCGTCGTGGTAGGCATCTCCCAGAGTACGGATCACTTGGGCATCCTTCACTTGTATCCCCTGGAGATTTTCGCCCACTGTCTTGCCGGTAACGCTCAGGGGGCTCCGGTGAATCAGGTCGGTTTCATTTAATCTGGCCAGCACCGCCTGAACCCCCCCGGCGGCATCGAGATCTTCCAGCCGATGCGGACCTGCCGGGCTCAGACTGCACAGGTGAGGGATGCGAGCGCTCACCCGATTGAACAGATCGAGGTCAAGATCTATTTGAGCCTCCTTGGCGATGGCCGGAACATGCAGTACCGTGTTGGTAGAGCAGCCCAGAGCCATATCTATGGCGATGGCGTTTTCAAAGGCTTCTTGGGTAGCAATCTGGCGCGGCGTTATGTTGCCAGCAATCAATTCCATAATCTGCATACCCGCCCTCTTCGCCAATCGATAACGGGCTGCCGCCACCGCCGGAATAGTGCCATTGCCCGGAAGTCCGAGGCCCAGCGCCTCGGTGAGACAATTCATGGAATTGGCAGTGAACATACCGGCGCACGAACCACATCCGGGGCAAGCGCAATCTTCAATCTCAGTCAATTGTTCCTCGGTCATCTTCTCTGACTTTACTGCGCCTACACCCTCGAAAACGGTAATCAAATCTATGGCTTTCTTATTTAGTCTGCCGGCGAGCATGGGGCCACCGCTCACCACCAGCGCAGGAATATCGAGTCTGAGCAAGGCCATGAGCATCCCCGGCACCACTTTGTCGCAGTTGGGGATGGCCACAATGGCATCAAAGGGGTGGGCCCGGGCCATTACCTCCACCGAGTCGGCAATGAGCTCACGGCTGCAAAGTGAGTATTTCATGCCCTCGTGGTTCATGGCAATGCCATCACAAACACCAATGGTGTTGAACTCGATGGGTGTACCACCAGCCAGACGGACGCCAGCCTTGACGGCCTCAGCGATGCGATCCAGATGAATATGGCCGGGAATAATCTCATTGGCTGAGTTTGCAATTCCCACCATTGGCCGGGCGATCTCTTCATCAGTGAAACCCATGGACTTGAACAATGACCGGTGAGGAGCCTTCTCTACTCCCTTTTTCATTATATCGCTACGCATGGTATTCCCCTTTTGAGGTACGCTGAAATTACTCTGTTGGACAGTCTAAGTGGGCGGTAGGTAGTCACTCCGTGGTCTTCTTTGCGCTCAGTAACTCTAGAATAAAACCCCCTGATTATCAAGGATAAAAATAACACTTGACAGTGTTCATTGTTAACTATAGCTTACCCGCAAAAGGTAGCTAACCTCTGCACTCTCATGATCAGGAAGGGCAAAATGGATGATTATAAGCCCGTTTATCCCATTGGCATCGTCGCGGAGTTATTAAACATCCACCCCCGTACTCTAAGAATCTATGAACGCGAGGGTTTGATCAAGCCAGCCCGCCGCAGCGGCAAACGATTCTTTTCCAACAATGACGTGAAGTGGCTCAGGTGCCTGCGCAAGCTTATCCACGAGGACGGCCTCAATATTGCCGGCATCAAGAAGCTCTTGACCCTTGCCACGTGCTGGGAGATTCGTCAATGCGCCGAGGAGGAGCGCCAGAACTGTCCGGCGATGCTTGACTTTCCTGTTCCATGCTGGGAGCTAAAGCCTAAATCCTGCCTGAACAAAGAGCTTGAGTGTCCCAATTGTGATGTTTACCTGAAAAAGAAGCATCAACTCATGCTTGACAACTGTGAGGATACGCCCTCCTAAGAAATCCTGGTGGCTTCGCTCCGGTTAAGCGGCGAAAAAATCGCAATCTGTGGTACACTGGTTGGAGGAATGTGATCGGCAAGAAGTTTTTCTCCTTCACTTGACGCAGCCTCTTGGAATTTTTATAATCCGAGCAGCTGCGGGAAGCGATCAAGGAAAACCCTAAAGCTCAGAGCATATGTTCCATTAGAACTCGTGAAAGGTTGAGTGATAGTGCCAGTTGTCACTCAACCTTTGCATTCTCTCACTGAAGCAATGCACCTCTAAAAAATGTAGACTTGCGGTTGGGGTTATCATGTACACTGTGGGCATCGACATTGGTTCTGTGAGTATCAATTGTGTGGTCGTAGACCAGAATGGGGCTCTTACCTATGAAGCTCCCTACCAACGCCATTTCGGCAGATTCGTGCCCGAGACCCTCGAGACACTCCAGTCGATATACGAACGCTTTGGCGAGGAGCACATACAGAGCGTCGCCTTCACTGGCAATCACGCCAAGATCATTGCCTCCCGACTCGGGGCACTTTACGAGTATGAATCCATTACCCAGGTGTTGGGGGTACTGTATCTGACTCCAGACGCCTCTGCCATTATCACCATGGGAGGCCAGGATGCAGCCCTGTATCTGCTCACTCACAAAAACGGGCAATGGTACCTCAAGTCTTTCGCCATGAACGGACCCTGTGCAGCTGGGACCGGCTCTTTCATCGACCAGCAGGCAGAAAGACTCTCTTCATTTCTCTACGACGAGAATATCTCATTCTGTCAAGAACACATTTCTGAGATTCTGGCCAACTTCATCGCTCGGGGCAGGGAGAGCACCGGTGCTGCCCCGGTGGCCTGCCGCTGCACCGTCTTTACCAAGTCAGACATGATTCACCTGCAAAACAAAGGGGAGTCGCTGGGGAACATCATCGCTGGCCTCCATCAGGGTAATGCTGCCAACTACATCAGCACCATCGTTGCAAGCCAGGAGGTGCAGGACCCGGTAGTTTTCATTGGCGGTGTCGCCAGTAACGAGCTTCAAGTGGATGCCTTTCGCCGTTACTTCCCACAGTTGACTGTGCCCCCACACCACACCTCCTTGGGGGCACTCGGAGCAGCACTGTTCGCTCGTAGCCAAGAACACCAGAGCAAGCCCGATCTCACGGCCCTGAAAACCATGGTTGATGAAGGGGCCAGGGATTTTCCCAAAGCCTCTCCCCTCCGTCTCCGCAAAACAACATTCACCGACAATGTAGTTATTCCGAAACGAAAGGTGTCACCCAGTGCTCAGCTTCAAGCATTCCTGGGCGTTGATATCGGTTCCACCACTACCAAGACTGTCCTCATGGATGCGAACCAAAACATTATCCACAAGCAGTACGTTCAAACCCAAGGCAAACCCATCGAAGTGGCCCAGAGACTCCTAGAAGGGATACGTGAGGAATTTGGCGACGGTATCGAGTTTCTTGGAACCGCTACTACGGGATCTGGACGGCATGTGGCAGGAGATTTTATCAAGGCTGATCTTATCATCGACGAAATTACCGCCCATGCCCGGGCAGCGGTTCACTGGGACCCGGATGTGGACACGGTTTTTGAGATAGGCGGCCAGGACTCCAAGTACATCTGGATTGAGCAAGGCAATCCCATGGACTTCGATATGAACAAGGTATGTGCCGCCGGAACCGGAAGTTTCCTCCACGAACTAGCCAACAAACTAAAAATCAACATCGTCAGAGAGTTCCAGGACATTGCCCTGTCTTCCGACAGCCCGATTAATTTGGCCGAACGCTGCACCGTATTCATGGAATCTGACTTGGTCTCTTACGCTCAGAAAGGCGCGCGTTTGCAGGATCTGATCGCCGGACTTTGCTACGCCATCGTTCATAACTACCTCAACCGCGTGGTGGAAAAGCGGCGGATCGGCAACAGAGTCATGTTTCTGGGCGGCCCGTCGCTGAACAAGGGTATTGTTGCCGCCTTTGAGAATGTTCTTGACCAAGAAATAATCATGCCAGAGCATCGAGAGGTTCTCGGAGCCCACGGCGCTGCTCTCAGTATCATGGAAAAGAGAGCGAGCTCGGAATTTATCAAGTCGGACTTTCCTGGCTTAGATACTCTGATTCAAGCGGAAATCTCCAATAAAGAGAAGATCTGTCGTGCTGATAAAAAATGCCACAACGAGTGCAAATTAAAAATATACGATTTTGGTGGTCGCAAAAGTATCTGGGGTGGAGACTGCGGTCGTTATGAAATGAGGGGGGGCAGGAAGGTCAAGGAAGAGGATTGGTTCAAGAAACGAGAACTCCTCTTGCTGGATTACCTCAAAGGTAATTCCGTGGATCTGGCAGAGCTCCGCTCGCAGGGCTTAGCAGCCAACCAGGTTCAGGAGTCTCTTGACGGCAAACCTACTATAGGTATCCCCCGGGCCCTGCACATGTTGCAGCATAGCATTCTCTGGTCCCATTTCTGGACAAAACTGGGCTTTGCCGTTGTTCTTTCTCCCAAGACCGATCAGGAAATTTCCGTGGCCGGCATTGAGTCCATGACCTCGGAGACCTGCTATCCCATTCAGGTATTCCAAGGTCACGTCAAGACCCTCATGGGGCAGACCCGCTACCTTTTCCTTCCCACCACCATTAACCAGACTACACCGCAACCCGAGGAAACTGGCTACTTCTGTCCGCTTGTACAAGGAAGTCAGTATATGGCTAGTGCGGCCCTGAATATCTCTCCTTCCAGCCTCATTTCTCCAACCGTTTTTCTGAAAGAGCCAGCGGAGCGAATCGTTCTGGATCTTCACCATAGCCTTGGGCAGAGGTTTGGCTTAAGCCAGCGTCAAATTGATCGCGCCTATCGCGAAGCTTTGGAAGTTCAAACGACCTTCCAGCGCGAACTGGTCCAGCAAGGTCACACCTTTCTCCAATCACTTCAGCCGAACGATCTTTGGGTCGCAGTGAGTGGTCGCCCTTACAACCTTCACGATGAAAGGTTGAGCCTCCGGTTGGGGCAGAATTTGGCCAAACTGGGTATCAAGGCCATTCCCCAAGATTTTCTGGACACTGCCAGTGTCGATCTCAGCGACTTCCCCAATATGTTCTGGGGCCTGGGAGCGCAGATTCTCCGCACCGCCAAATTGGTGAAAACTCATTCCGGCTGTTATGGTATACACCTCACCAATTTCAGTTGCGGTGCCGATTCCTTTATTGAACACTTCTATCGCCACATCATGGGAGAAAAGCCCTATCTTATTCTGGAGCTGGACGAACACAGTGCGGTGGCAGGAGTGATAACCAGGTTGGAAGCATTCAAAAATGTAATCCAGAATGAGCACCACCAAACCCTGAGCAAATGGCAGGAAATGAAGTGTCGCGCCTCTTAAGGAAATTGTCCGTTGTGTAAGCTGCATAGAGCATAGGGTAGAATTTCGGATTGCGGATTGTGGATTTAAAAACAAGGAGTCAGGAGACAGGAGAAAAGAACAAAAAAGATTTTCTTACCTACTGGCTACTGACTACTAGGTTTTTGCCTTGGGCCCTGAGTCTTGTAGCTTGAGCCCTAACGTTCTGCGCTCAGCGTTCTTGATCGGGAACAACAGACTACGGATCCGCCTGAGGCGGAACAACGGACGGCGCGCTATGCGCTCTGCGCCAGGCGCTATGCCGCGAACGAAGTGAGCTATGACCGAATTCGAATCACTGAAAGCTAAGGTTGGCAGATTCAGTCTGTCCGATAAAAAACTGCTCATTCCGGAAATGGGCCGTACCGTGAGTCATCTCATTGGTGCCACCATGAGAAGCTTCGGTGTCGATGCGCAGGTTATGGAGACCTACAAGGGGCTGAAACTTGGTAAACAGTACACCTCCGGCAAAGAATGCTTTCCTTGTCAGGTTACGTTGGGAGATGTTCTTTACCATCTAGAGCGTGAAAAAGAGAAACTGGGAGAGGCTTTTAGAGCCGAAAACTATCTCTATTTCATGGCCGAATCCGGCGGCCCATGCCGATTCGGCATGTACAACAAGTTGCACCGCATCGTAATGGATTCTATGGATGGCTTTAGCAAAACTCGCATCGCCTCCATCACCGCTGAAGATTCCTATTCTCTCGGGGGATTAATGGCACCGGAGGTGAGAACACACTTCCGAAGAAGTGCTTACGTGAGTCTTGTCATCGGCGATGTTCTCGATCGGATGCTTTGGCGCACTCGTCCATATGAACAAAATCCAGGAATAGCAGAGGACTATCTTGAAAAAGCCCTTTCCCTCATGTGCCAGGAAATGGAAATCCACGGTCGCAAGAAGAGATTCAACCGCATCTTGAGCACTCTGGACAAGGTAGTCAAGAAAGCCAGAAATCTTATAGATCCCAACATCCCGCCCAAACCGCTCATCGGCATGGTTGGCGAGATCTACTTGCGCAGCCACCGGCAATCAAACCAGGATCTTATCAAGCTCCTGGAGAGCCATGGTGGGGAGGTGGTCAACGCCAGCATTGCCGAGTGGATAAACTTCGTCTCTTACGAGAATATGCTCAAGGCAAAAAGAGAGGTCGTTTTTGCCCTCAAGAAACGCGACCTCAAGAGTCTCAGACTTTACTTACGAAAGTGGCTGAAAAACCACACTGAACTAGCCTACCAGTATTTCCGCATGGATCAGATTTACCGCAGGGTCAGAAAAATTCTCCCTATCCACAAAGATCACAGGATCAGTACGTTAGAAAGACAGCTTGACAATGATCGCCTTTTTACCTTCAAAGTTGGCACTGAGGCGGGCATTAGCATCGGTGGTGCCCTGGAATACTGCCTGCATGGTTATGATGGAATCGTTAATGTATTTCCTTTCACCTGTATGCCCAGTACCATGTGTTCAGCCATTCTGAAACCTATCCTGGATCGAAAGAATATCCCCTACATTGATGCCGCCTATGACGGCACCTACCAGCCCAACCTCGAGGCAATCATCCGCACCTTTATGTATCAGGCCACGCAACATCAGCAAAATCGACTAGCGCAAAGCGCAGAGCGCCAAGCGCAGAGCGTATGAGATCTCAGAACTAGTAGGGCACTGAACGCTAGGCGCCATGCGCTCTGCGCTTGGCGTAATTCTCTTGCATTCCCCCCACCCCTGGTTTATCTTATGCTCCACTTCAACTATTCACAAATCTGTGAAGGAATAGTGACAGTAATTTGTGCGAAGGAGGTGAGTGCCGAATACGGCATAAGGTAAGTATGGGTCGACAAATGTTAATCAATGCCGAGGAACCAGAGGAATATCGCCTGGCCATTGTCTCGGGTAAAAAACTGGAAGAGTTCTACATCGAGACTACAACTCGCGCAAACACGCGGGGCAATATTTACAAAGGAGTGGTGATTAATATTCAGCCGAGCCTCCAGGCCGCCTTCGTTGACTTCGGTACCGAAAAAAACGGTTTTCTGCAGCTTCCTGAGATTCATCCCGAATACTACCAAAAGGAACCGCCCAAAGAGGGAAAGAGAGTTCGCATTCAAGAGGCCCTGCGACCTGGCCAGGAACTCATGGTGCAAGTGGTAAAAGAGGCAACTCCTACCAAGGGCGCTTTCTTGACCACCTATGTCTCTTTGCCTGGCCGCTATCTCGTGCTGATGCCTGGGAGCAAACACGGAGGCATCTCTCGGCAAATCGAAAACGAACGGCAGAGGCAGCGGTTGCGGCAGATCATCTCCCAACTGCCCGTGCCCGATGGCATCCACCTCATCGTTCGTACTGCGGGTGAGAATAGAACGAAACGCGATTTATCTCGTGATTTCCACTATCTGCTCCGGTTGTGGAAGAATATCAAGGCCACTGCCCAAGAAACTGAGGCACCAACCTTGCTCTATCAGGAAAGAGACCTCACAATCCGTGCTATCAGGGATTATTTCACTGCCAACATCAAAAAAATCAGGGTTGACAACAAAGAGGTTTACAAGCGGGTTAAGGACTTTATGGCTGTGGTCTCGCCCCGGCATCGCTGGTTGGTCAAGCTTTACAAAGAAAAGAGACCCATTTTCGCCGAATATGAACTTGAGAACCAGATTGAGACCATCTACAGCAACAGGGTTTACTTGAAATCTGGAGGGTTCCTGGTAATCGATACTACTGAGGCTCTAGTGGCTGTTGATGTGAATTCCGGCAGGTCCAGCCGCGAGAAGAAACTTGAGGAAACCGCCTTCAAAACCAACATGGAGGCGGCGGTGGAAGTTCCCCGCCAACTGCGCCTCCGCGATCTAGGGGGGCTGGTGGTCATCGATTTCATTGACATGAAGGATCGCAAGCGTATTCGCCAGGTGGAAAAAACTCTGAGGGAGGAATTTAAGAAAGACAGGGCAAAAACAGAGATGGGCCGCATCAGCAAGTTCGGCCTGATGGAGGTCTCTCGACAAAGGCTGCGTCCTTCTGTGCAGTCCAGTTCGTATGTGTCTTGCCACCGCTGCAGCGGAACCGGAGTGGTTCGATCCACTGAAGCCACCGCCTTGACGTACCTGAGAAAAATTTGGTTGGAACTCAGCCGCGGCAAAGCCAATCAGGTACACGGCCACTTTGCCAAGGAGGTAGCCGACTATCTTTTAAACAAGAAACGAGTCGAACTCTTAAAACTGGAGAACCGATACGCTGCAAACATTCAAATTGAGGGGCGCCAAGATATCACACCCGGTGAGGGTAAGCTGGAATTTTCCCACATTGAGGCAGGGGATTAGAGAAAGGAAGAACCCAGGGCGGAGTGGCTTTGAGCCATCCCAAAGGGAACGGCTCAAGGTACAGGGTCTGTGTGAGCTGGCAGCAGACAGCAGGCAACGGACAGCAGATTACTAGACACTAGGGACTAAGCACTAGGAACTTTTCAAATTCGGATTGCGGATTGTGGATTTAAAAGCTCGATGCTGGATACTTGATGCTCGATAAAGATTTACTTTTTACTACTGACACCTGAAACCTGACACCTGACACCCTACACAATAACCGTTCTCTTCACTGCGGCCACCACCTCGTGAGGCTCATCCACGAGCTGGATCAGGTCAAGATCCTCCGGCGATATCTTACCTGTCTTTAACAAGCGATCGTGTATCCAATTCACCAAACCTGTCCAATAATCATTCCCCACCAGAATTACCGGAAATGGCTTGATGCGGTCCGTTTGAATGAGGGTGAGGGCCTCGAACAGTTCGTCCAGGGTGCCAAAACCGCCGGGGAGCACCACATAGGCTTGGGCATATTTTACAAACATCACCTTGCGGATGAAGAAGTATCTGAAGTCCAGCACCACATTGGCATAGGAATTTGGCTGCTGCTCCATGGGAAGCTGGATGTTTAAGCCCACGGACTGAGCGCCCCCCTCGGCCGCCCCCCGGTTGGCTGCCTCCATCAGGCCGGGACCACCACCGGTAATCACGTGAAATCCATCCTCTGCAAAAAGCCGCGCAATGGTTCTTGCTTTTTCGTATAATGGATCGTCGGGTCCAACTCGGGAAGAACCAAAAATGGACACAGCCGGATAGATTTCTGCCATGGTCTCAAAGCCATCGACAAATTCGGAAATAATCCGAAAAAGCCGCCAGCTTTCTTTCACGGTAAAATCATCGATGGGATAGCGCGATTCAATCATCTCTTTCTCCCTTTCCGGGTCAATACAGAGAATGCGAAACTATTATAGAACCATCTACAAACTTCGTGCCATGAGCATCACTCAGAGGAAGCATAGTGCTCAGCGTTAGAGGCTCAGGGCGCAAGGCTCAAGGCCATAAAATTTCGAAATTAAAGAATTAAAATCCTAAATGATTTAGCTCCTGAATTCTGGATTCTGACTCCAAGATCCTTCAAAATCCCCCTAAATCCCCCTTTTAAAAAAGGGGACTTTATTTGATTCCGAGGATTTCCCCCCTTTTGTAAAGGGGGGGAGTAAGGGGGGATTTTCTTCTGTTCGCCGTGTCTCCGTCTCTCCCTTTCCCCGCATCGCCCTGCGGTGCCTAGTGCTTAGTGCATAGTGCCTAGTAACCTCTGCCTGCTGCACGCTGTCAGCTGCCAGCTGTATTTCTCTATGCTCCATGCCCAAATAAAAAAAGCGGGAATACCCGCCATCACGTTTCAAAACAATCTGTTGTCTCCAGGGATTCCGTCCCCAGGCCTTCGATCACGCCATTTGAGAAACCTTCTGAAGGTATTCTTCCACTAACCGATTTTGATCGCTGCTGGTAATTGTCTGTCGCACACGCTCTTCGGCGAGTTGGAGTGCGGTATCGACCACTTCGGCCCTCAGTTGTCTCCTGGCCTCTCTGACCACCATCTGAGCTTCGATCCCAGCCTTATCCAATATGTGCTCCGCAGTCTCCTGGGCATTTTCAATGATGCGCGCGCGCTCTCTTTCTCCTTGCTCGCCGATTACCTGCCTTATTTTCTCGATTTCTTCGTCTAGGAATTCAAAACGTTTCTCAGCCTCCGCCAGTTGCTGTTCTGCCTCACGGCAAGCCTGTTCGGCCCCCTCGATCTGCTCGCGAATCAAGCGACTGCGGTCTCGGAAAAAACGTGTCAGAGGCTCGCGGAGCAGCTTGACCACCAAAAAAACAAGTATCAAGAAATTGAGCACTTGCCAGACATCTAGCCAGATTTTCTTGAAATTGCTCTTTCCCTGCACTGCTTCTGCCGCCCAAGCGCTCAGAGTCGGTCCACTCACCAGTACTCCTACCAGAATCCCCACCAGAAAGAGGCCCAGTATATATCTTCGCCGACGGTGTTTCATCATGCCTTTCTTCCTAAAACTTTTTCAGCCACTAGCTGCGACATTTCCTCTGCCTGTTCCCGAAGTTGTCCCCGCAGCAATTCAGTCTCCTCTTGCAGTTTCTCCCGGGTGGAGGCCACAATAAGCACGGCTTCCTCTGAGACTGCATTTAGCTTTTTGTCCTCCTCTTTCTGCAACTCTACGGTCACCAGCTCCTGCTGCTCTTGAGCCTGTGCCTTGGCTTCAAGGATCTGATTTTCGTAACTCTGAAGCCTCTCTTGCATCGACTCATGAAAATTCTCGGTCTCTTCCTTCCATGTGGTAATCTTTTGTTCCCGCTCCTCGATCAGATGAATAGTCGGCCTAAAGAGAAACCGATTCAGGATAAAAAGCAGGAGCAAAAATTGTACGACCTGAATCACAATGGTAAGGTTTATATCAATCATGGAACCATCCCAAGAGAGTTAGGAACTCCAATCCATTGGTCAAAACTTTACGGACTCAAATCACAAAGATGAGTAACAAGGAAACTACCAAGGCGTAGATTCCCGTACTCTCAGCCACGGCTTGGCCCACTAACATGGTACGCACAATGACCGGTGAGGTCTCCGGATTGCGGGCTATGGCCTCGCAGGCCTTACCACCCACAATGCCCTCACCGACTCCCGGGCCAATGGCACCCAGACCCATACAGAGTCCCGCTGCCAAAAAAGCCGGAATTTCAATCAACCGGACCACAGAAAAATCTCGAAACAACAGCAGCAAAGCTACCACCAGCGAGTAGATGCCTGTACTTTCAGCCACCGCTTGGCCTACCAGCATAGTGCGCAGCAATTCATCGGCCACGGCAGGCTGGCGACCCATACCTTCACAGGCCTTACTGCCTACAATTCCCTCCCCAGCTCCGGAGCCTATGGCACCGAGGCCCATGGAAAGTCCGGCCCCAATGAAAGCTGCCAACTTGACCCAGTCGGTGACATCCATGAAGATCGCCTCTTTTTTACACCACAAAGATCAGCAGAAGAGCCACCACCAAGGAATAGATTCCTGTGGACTCTGAAACCGCCTGACCTACAAGCATGGTGCGAGTCAGCAGTCCGGCTTCTCTCGGATTCCGACCTATGGCCTCACAGGCACTCCCACCAACAATTCCCTCACCGACACCAGGGCCGATGGCGCCGAAACCCATGGCCAAACCTGCTCCCAGAAGCGCGGCAGCTCTAATCAGATCAGCTCCACTTATTTCCATTCTTCCATCCTCCTTTCCTTGCACCTCTGTTACTTCACCTGATCTGCACCGATATATAAACCAAGGTGAGAACCGTGAAGACAAAGGCCTGAATAGTCCCGACAAACAAATTAAAAAAGGCGTTGAGAAAGGGCGGCAAGATCAAGCCGTATACCAGGTATGAGACCACAATAATAATGATGCTGCCGCCCATTATATTGCCAAAGAGACGAAAAGATATGGAGATCACCTTAGCCACTTCTCCCACCACGTTCAGAGGCATGAGGAAAAAGAGAGGCTTAAAATATTCGGTTATATAATTTTTGGGCCCTTTTACCCAGATTGCGGTCCCGTGCGCTATAAAAAATCCCATAATGCCAAGGCCGAGTGTGGTATTCAGATCCTGGGTAGGTGCAGTCATATAGGGGACCATGCTGATCCAGTTGCACAAAAGGAGAAATATGAATAAAGCGCAAATCAGTGGGTAATAGCGCTTGCCCCATTCCTCTCCCAGAGCGTCAACGCACAGATCCCTTATCCAACACACGATCAGTTCACTGAGATGCTGCCATGGGCCGGGAACCAGCGCCCTGCGCCGAGTTGCTAGCACGATAAATACCAGGATGAGCCCTATTATCAGCCAACTCATCAACAGTGTGGCGCTGTTGACCTCAATCTGCATCCCACCGAGGTGGAACACCCATTGACTTACTTTGCCTATCCCTTCCATATCGGTGCCAGCCTTTATCTCTGAGCGGTCAGCTTCTCTCTTGCTCCACCATAGCAGAGGAAACCCCACATCCAAGGTTGTCCACGTTGCCCTGACTGGAGCTATTCCTCTTGCTGGGGCCTGCAGATGGTGTCGAACTCTTGCTGAGGAAAAAATGGTAAAAGACGGCCGCCTTCGTCAACAGAAGACCGCCAACCGTTGCAGCAAAGTTAATTGATGGCAACTTGATAGCTAGAATTAAAGGTATACTGAGCAAAACAAATCGGCAACCCAGGCCAAAAAAAACGCTGCCTCTCCTCTGACCGACCAGCCGCCGCGGCAAAAGCAAGGCCATCAACTTGAAGTCGGCCACGCTAAAGACACTTCCGAGGGCGATCCCTTTGGCAGCCGCCTTCTGATTGAGAGCGAGACAAATACAGGCCGCGGCCAAGGCGAAAAACAGGGTTTTCTTAATCAGAGTCCTTTGCAACGTGAGATAGTCGCTCATATCTACCAGAGTATCCAGTCGAGCCTAGAAATCTTATGGTCCGTCGTCTTGAGCAGATTCGTCAGTTTCCTGAGCTTCCAGCTCCTTAATCTGTCGATAGACGGTGAAGCCGCCGCCGGCAATACCGAGAAGTATGAAAATGGTCAAAAAAATACCCCTGGTTCCCACCAACTTGTCAAGATAATACCCGATGGCGAAACCAAGGCCGATGCAGCCCACCATGGTTAGTCCCAATTGCGAAACCAAGACGAGCTGCTCAAAGATCTTGTGGGTTTCTTTACCCAGCATGAAATGTAAAGGATGTCAGAGGGTACATCCTCGAAGGTTGTAAAAAGTTTCACTTACGGTAGCCAACCTAACATAGGGTAAATCAGTCTAAAAGTCCAGAATTTTTTTTAGGAGGTGAACCACAGCAATTTCTCCCTTGTTTTAGCCAAATGGCCGGCGAATATATAGCCTAAAACTGAACTTCTCGTACTCCACGAGAAATGGCAAAAGAATTGCCAGAATCGAGTCTGGAACCTCATTGCAGACCATTGCATGGGCCAGGATGTTTCAGCAGCCACCTCACCGCAAAGCGGAACAGACGAGAACAGTCTGTGAAGACGGGTTCCTGGAGGCGGGAGTATCGGATGGATCTCTGGTCTTACTGGCCGAGCCGGCAGGAAGAGCTCTTGGGGAGGTTTTCCTTGACAGGGTAAGGGACTATTTCTATAATCAAACGTTTACGAGTTTTTCAATTATCAGAGGCCGTTGGGATTATGTTCGAAAATCTGACTGAGAAATTTGATCGTACTCTTAAACGATTAAAGGGTCAAGGTAAGCTTTCTGAAAAACACCTCAAGGAAGCGCTTCGAGAAGTTCGACTTGCCCTCCTGGAGGCTGACGTAAACTATAAGGTGGCAAAACAATTTGTCACCGACCTTGGCGAGCAAGCCGCTGGCGAAGAGGTTATGCAAAGCCTTACCCCAGGCCAGCAGGTGGTCAAGATTGTTCACCAGGCACTGGCTGAGCTCATGGGTGGTGAGGCTGCACCCCTGGAACTCACCGGTCGTACCCCTTTCGTGTATATGTTGGTCGGTCTTCAAGGCTCGGGCAAGACCACCACAGCAGGAAAACTCGCCCTCCATCTCAAAGACCTTAACCGTAAACCCTGTCTGGTGCCGGCCGACGTGTATCGCCCGGCGGCCATCGATCAACTCCAAACTCTCGGAGAACAGCTCGGGGTGCCGGTATTCCCTGCCACCACTGAAATGGATCCGGTGCAGATTGCCGTCTCGGCTCTCGGTTATGCGGGGCAGCAAGGCTGCGACATCCTCATTGTGGACACTGCCGGCCGTCTTCATATTGATACCGAACTGATGAGTGAGTTGGAGCAGCTCAAATCGAAGCTCAACCCCCGCGAGATACTCCTGGTGGCTGATGCCATGACCGGCCAGGATGCGGTCCAAGTGGCCGAAGCTTTCAACCAAGCACTGGAACTCACCGGAATCATTCTCAGCAAAATGGACGGTGACGCCCGCGGTGGCGCTGCTCTCTCCATGCGCACCGTAACCGGAAAGCCCATAAAGTTTTGCGGCATCGGAGAAAAACTTGATGCCTTGGAAGCCTTTCATCCGGAGCGCATGGCCTCTCGTATTCTTGGAATGGGGGATGTACTGTCTCTCATAGAAAAAGCCGAGAAAGCCTTCGATGCCAAGCAAGCAGAGAAGCTTCAGGAAAAACTCGTTAAGGACTCCTTTACCCTGGAGGATTTTCGAGACCAGCTCCAGCAGATTAAGAAGATGGGTTCTCTGGAACAGATCATGGGGATGCTGCCCGGCATGGGGAAGTTGAAGCAACTGCGCCACCTCCAACCCGATGATCGCGAACTGATACGTATCGAGGCCATTATTAATTCCATGACTCGCCAGGAGAGGCGCAATCATTTGATCATCAATGCCAGTCGTCGCAAACGTATTGCCAAGGGCAGCGGCACTTCGGTGCAAGAAGTGAATAAACTGATAAAAAACTATGCTCAAATGAAAAAAATGTTGCACAAACTAAGCAAGGGTGGTAAGGGCGGTATCCGTCTACCACGAGGAGGTATTCCTCTCCCCTTCTGATAACTCTAGAAGAAGTAGGCGACGCGGCAACGCCATCGCCCAGTTTGAAGCTCCCTGCAGTCCGCCTTCGGCGGATTCGAAATGCAAGGAAGTGATTCCATTTTATTGTAGTTCGCTCGCTAACCCCGTTCGCCTCCGGCGGACTACGGGGAATGCGCTCGCTGTAGCATTTTCACTGTAAAGGAGTAAGAAGAGAATATGGCTGTACGAATTAGACTGACCCGCAAAGGAACGAAAAAGAAACCATTTTACCGGATTGTAGTTGCGGATTCCGAAGCGCCGAGAGACGGCAAGTTCCTCGAAATACTTGGAACGTATAACCCTTTGACTGATCCAGCTGAGGTGAAAATTGACCCAGAACGGCTTCGGATTTGGCTCGACCGAGGCGCCCGACCCAGTGACACGGTGCGAAGCTTGATTAAGAAGGAAGGGTTGCAGGCTGGATCGGCCTAAGGCCAGAGTCTCCGTTTGCAAGGGGAAGTCTGCGGACCACCAGGATACTGACCCAGAGAGAAGCGGAGCGGTCGCCGGAGGTTCTCCGTAAGCCAGTGTTGTGCAGGTGTGGGGAATGCCGCACGCCGGTAACCTGGCCAGAGCCAGACACATCTTATTCCTTTGGCCTAGTGGAGGTCGTGATGTTGAAGGAACTCATAGAGATGATCGCAAAAGCGCTGGTGGATTACCCAGAACAAGTTGATGTTTCAGAGTTAGAAGGAGAACAGACCTCTGTCATCGAATTGCGGGTGGCCAAGGAGGACCTCGGCAAAGTAATCGGCAAACAAGGGCGCACTGCTCGGGCGATGAGAACAATACTGAGTGCCGCATCCACTAAGATCCGCAAGCGGGCGGTGCTTGAAATCATCGAATAAGAGCAATGACCAGCGACCTAGCGCTCCCCATCGGTAAAGTGCTCAAAGCCCACGGCTTGAAAGGACACCTGAAGGTTCTCCCTTACGGGGAAACTCTTTCGACTCTCATTGCCGAGGAAGAGGTCACCGCTTGTCTGGAGGATGGCAGCGAGATTTCTTTAACTATTACAGAGGTCCGCCCCCATCAAAAATCATTTCTTCTGCTCAGTCGTGAAATTAACAGGGTGGAGGATGCGCATCGTCTGGTGGGTGCTAAGCTCTGTGTTCCCGAATCGCGGCTGCCTTCTCTGGACTCTGATGAGTTTTACTGGTATCAGCTCATAGGACTTGAAGTGGTGAGCACTGATGGCACCAAACTTGGAATTTTAGAGGAGATCATTGAGACCGGCAGTAACGATGTTTATGTAGTGCGGAGAGGAGACGAGGAAATTCTTGTTCCAGCTACCCAAGAAGTTGTGCATGAAGTAGATCTCCAGAAACGGTTGATGACTGTCGAGCTTCCGGAAACCTATTAATAGATAGGTGATAAATTTAGGCCCTGAGAACCAGATTTCTTAGATTCTCATGATCATTGACATTTTGACCATATTCCCCGGTATGATGGCAGGGCCTCTGCAGGAAAGCATTATTGGCAAGGCCATATCCAAAAAACTGATTGAGGTCCACGTCACCAACATTCGCGATTACGCCAGCGGTCCGCATCGTACCACGGATGATCGACCATTTGGCGGTGGCAGCGGTATGGTGATGAAACCAGAACCCTTGGCTGCTGCCATTGCCAGCGTCCGGAACGCCGATCCTGATGTGCGGGTCATTCTCCTGAGCCCCCAGGGTAGGATGTTCAAACAGGAAATCGCTTTTGAGCTTAGTCGGTTGCCGCACATGTGCCTGGTTTGCGGTCGATATGAGGGAGTTGACGAGAGGATTCGCAACCACTACGTCGACGATGAAATTTCCATCGGTGACTACGTTCTCACCGGGGGCGAATTGCCCGCCCTCATCGTGCTCGACGCTGTGGCTAGGCTGGTACCGGGGGTACTCGGCAGTGATGAGTCCATAGCGGAAGAGAGCTTCGTTGGCGGCTTGTTGGAGTACCCGCACTATACCAGGCCGGAAATTTTTGAGGGACACCGGGCACCAGAGATACTTCTCTCTGGAAACCACGCCGCTATTCGCCGCTGGCGTCGCCAACAGTCCCTATTGAGAACGCGGCAAAGACGGCCGGACCTTTTGAAAAAGGAGATACTGAGCAGCGAGGATAAAAAACTACTCGCCGAGGCTATCCAAGAAAAGGAAGATTGAGGAATTGGGGAATTAGGGAATTGAGGAATTGGGAGGGATTGAAGAATCCCTGAATTCCTGAATTCCTGAATTCGGAATCTCTATCATGAATGTCCAGGTGGCGTTACTTCACTACCCCGTGTATAACCGTCAGCGCCAGGTCATCGTTTCCTCGGTGACAAATCTGGACATTCATGATATCGCCCGCGCTGCTTTGACCTATGGGGTGAGCCGCTTTTACCTGGTCACCCCCTTGGAAGACCAACTGCAGTTGGTACAAAGACTTCTCGCCCATTGGCGACAAGGCTACGGGGCAGAACGGAATCCAGAAAGAAAAAAGGCACTGGAGTTGGTAATCCCAGTCGCCTCCCTGGCTGAAGTGGTGGACACTATAAAAAACGAATGTGGCCAAAGGCCGGAACTTATGATAACCGGAGCCTCTCTGACTGGGGCCACTTTAAGCTACTCGGAGGCCAGAAAACTAATCGGTAGAGGGAAGCCTCTCCTCATTCTCTTTGGTACGGGATGGGGCCTGGCCGACGCAGTGGTGGATATGGCAGACCATCGGTTGGCGCCTATTCAAGGTGGTTCCAGGTATAATCATCTGTCTGTACGCTCTGCAGCCACCGCTATTTTCGACCGGTTGTTGGGCTCGCATAACGGCAGAGAAACCTCTTGAGGGGTACGGAAGACAGTATATACCGGATACTTAACTATCGATAATTGATAGACATATTAGATTAGCCCGGATATTTCATGAATTGCTGTCGCGAGACCGCGAAGATGAGCGTGCCACCTGGCAACCGCAGGGTGTTGGTTCCGAGGCGTACCTGAACGGTACGTCGCAGGGGCCGACACCCGAGGACGCCAGGAAGGACGACCATATCCGTGGTCGCAGCAAGTTATTCATGAAATATCCGGGCTCACATGCTTACCTTTTGGTGCTGAGTAGATAAGGAGATACAATGGACACGTTGCAAGCAATGGATAGAGAACAGATGCGGGCCGACATCCCCCAGTTCAAATCTGGTGATACGGTAAAGGTTCATGTGAGGATTAGAGAAGGAGACAAAGAACGGATCCAGGTCTTCCAGGGCGTGGTTATTCGCAAACGCAAGGGAACAATAAATTCCACCTTCACCGTCCGCAAAATCTCTTATGGGATAGGAGTTGAGAGAATTTTTCCGCTCCATTCACCCATGATCGATAAAATCGAGGTAGTAAGCCGTGGCCGCGTTCGTCGCTCACGCCTTTACTATTTGCGCAAGTTACGAGGCAAAGCAGCCCGCATCCGCGAACTTCGCCCACGATCCTAGAGGCTCGCAGGCAGCAGGCGCTGGGGAGGCGGCAGAAGCCTTACAGTTGAGAGTATGCTCAAGGCGCCGAGGTCATTCTTAGTCATTAAGTCATCGGGTCATTCGGGAGTTTAGTGAGCAGATCACCCCATTATAGCTTCGCTCTTACTGGTGATCTGTTGTTTCAGCGACCTAATGACTCAATGACGTGCTGTAAGCCCAAATGACCTAATGACATAAAACTCCATTTACTAGACATAATCCACCCTGTTCTTAACCGCAAACTGAGAGCTAAAGGCTCTGAGAAATGGCCAACCGGCCGGCACAAACACCTTTGTTTCCTAAAGATCCCAGAGACCCCTGGCACTTCGAGCGCAGAGTATGGGACCGGAGTTTTCGCCGAATCGCCGGGGTAGACGAAGCGGGCCG
>JASFGC010000019.1:0-21197 GCA_050123975.1 Syntrophobacterales bacterium
ACTGGGCTGGGGTGGTGGGATTACACACCTGAATGTTCTCCTCGGCACAGAGCTGGAGAAAACGCTCCAATTTGGCGCTGGAGTGCTCCGGCCCCATTCCTTCAAAACCGTGAGGGAGCAGCAGGACGAGACCGTTCAACCGCTGCCATTTAGATTGACCACTGGATATGTACAAATCGATTACTCCTTGAGCGTTATTGACAAAGTCACCGAACTGAGCCTCCCAAATAGTCAGCCCTTCAGATTGGGCCAGGGCATAGCCATACTCGAAGCCGACGACACCAGCTTCGGAAAGTAAACTGTCATAAGCATAAAACGGTGCTTGCCCTTTACCGAGAGAATTAAGAGGTACGAATGTATCACCTGTTTTCGTGTCTACCAAAGAGCTGTGTCTCTGACTAAAGGTGCCTCTGCGACTATCCTGACCACTCAAGCGAACAGGAATGGCTTCCTTTAGCAGAGAGCCAAAGGCAAGAGCTTCTCCGTTTGCCCAATCGATACCCGTGCCTTTTTCCACTGCTTCCAGCCGTTTCTGCAGAAGAGTTGCCAGTTTAGGGTGAAGTGAGAAATCTTTCGGCACCGTATTTAACTGGCGGGCAAGTGAGCGAAGTTGCTTGGCCGGTACACCCGTTTTCACTGCTTTATGGGAATATTCCCCATGTATGTCATCCCAGTTTTCGTAATAATCAACCCGGGGAAGGACGCACTGGTTTTCTTTCATGGTGGTAAAGGCCGCCTCCAGACGCTCATTGATTCCAGAGTCAATGTCTTTAATCTCATCCTCACTGACTATGTTTTCAGCACGCAGTTGTTCGCCATAGATTGTGTAGATCGGCGGTCTTTCCCTGATGCGCTCGTACATCTGTGGTTGAGTAAAATAGGGCTCATCCCCCTCATTGTGCCCATAGCGCCGGTAGCAGACCAGATCAATGACCACATCCTTGCCGAATTCCATGCGGTAATCGCAGGCAAGTTTGGTGACGTGAATCACGCTTTCCGGGTTTTCCCCGTGCACGTGAAAGATGGGTACCATGAGCATCTTGGCAACGTCAGTGGAGTACCGTGTGGAGCGGGCATCATCAGGCAATGTGGTATAGCCAATCTGATTATTGATAATAATGTGAACAGTACCTCCAGTGCTGTATCCTTCCAACTGGGACATGTTCAAGGTCTCGGCCACAACTCCCTGACCAGCGAAAGCGGCGTCGCCGTGGATGAGAAGCGGCAGCACCAGCCTGTGCCCATCTCTGCTGCCAATCATATCCTGACGGGCGCGGGCAAAACCTTCGACCACGGGATTTACCGATTCGAGGTGGCTAGGGTTGTTGACCAGTAACATTCGTACTGAGCGGTCGTTGGCCGTGGTAATATCGGCCAGAAAGCCATTGTGGTATTTGACATCTCCAGCACCAAATATGGTGTCGGGATCGTAATTACTCTCAAACTCGCAAAAAATCTCCTCGTAAGATTTTTCCAGGACATTGACTTGAACATTGAGCCGGCCACGATGGGCCATCCCCAAAATAATTTCTCGACAGCCCTGAGCAGCTACATGTCCAACCAACGAGTCCAACATGGGAATGAGCGCTTCCGCCCCTTCCAGGGAAAAGCGTGTCTGCCCCAAATATTTCTTATGCAGGAACTGCTCGAACAGGGAGGCCTGATAGAGTTTGTTGAGAATCCGAACCTTCTCTTCCCTGGACAACACGGGTCGATTGCGGCCTGGTTCCATGCGCTCTTCCAGCCACTGGCGCTCGGCGGGATCTTGCAGGTGCATATACTCCACACCAACTGAGCGACAGTAAGTTTCTTTGAGAGCCTTAATTATCTCACTCAGGACCACCAAATTTTTACCTGGAAAAAGCTGGGTGTAGAACTCCCGCTCCAGATCGTCGTCTGTAAGATTAAAGGCTGCAGGATTCAGGAGAAAATGGTCAGTTGGGCAGGCCGCAAGCGGATCCAGACAGGCCAGCAAGTGGCCGAGATCACGATAGCGATGGGTTAGTGCCTCCACCTGCGATTGTCGTGAGACCTGATCCTCATCACAGACCAGAACGACCTCAGACTCTCTAGCGGAGGCCAACTCGAAACCTTGGAAGAAAAACTGCCAATCTCGGGAAACCTTGCTTGGATCAGACTTCCACTGTTGGTACTGTTCATCAATGAATTCGGCATTCCACGCCCCGGTCAAAACCATGGTAGTTTCACCTCAAGAAGTGTTTAAAATGTCTAAAATGTCTAAAATCTGAAACCAAAGAATCCAGGAGTCAGGAGTCAGTAGCCAGAATCCAGAGAGGCATAGGGCTCAAGGCTCAGGGCGCAAGGCGCAGGGATAAGGTTATATGTCTTCTGACATCTGACTTCTGACCTCCGACCTCTAATCTCCGTCTCGCCGTTTCTCCGCGTCACCGCGTCCTGAAGAGCGGATACTAAAATCCGTCTTTTCTTGCTCTCTTTTCGAACCACTTCACCACCAGTTCGGTAACCTCCTGACGGTGTGCGTCACGGCTGAACATGTGGTCAGCATCTGCAATTATGGCTAGTTCGGTATCTGCAGGTTTGTACTGGTGGAGTCTATACGCATCCTTTACCGGAATGATTTCATCGCGGTCACCATGCACTATGAGCCAGGGCTGAATCAAAGAGGGTAATACTTCGGAGAGTTCATACTTTGCCGCGTCAGCAAAAAAGGCGTCTGTAAGTTCCAAGTTGCGTCCCCTACTGACAAAGTGGACTCGCCCGGTATTCTCTAGTTCATGGAGTTGGCTTTGGTTGAGAAAGTGAGTGCTATGCAGAGCCGAAGCCTTTGAGGCCAAAGTGCAAACCGCCCTGACATTATCCATCTCTGTCGCTGCCAGCAGGGCCACCATAGCCCCCATGCTGTGCCCGGCTAGACCGAACCACACGACTCCTTCGGCAGTCATGAAGGAGGCCGCAACCTTTATCTCCGAGATCTGTTTCGAATAGATAGATTCAGAAAAATTGCCTTCACTTTGACCGTTTCCAGAAAAGTCAAAGCGAAGAACCTTAAATCCCTCTTCCACCAGGGCCAGGCTCAGGTCGCGCAGGATTCTGGTATGTCTGGAGCAGGTGAAACAGTGACCCAGGATAATACCACGACGGGAATTCCCTGTGGGGACATGGAAGGTGCCCGCCAGTGTTTCACCCGAATGATTTGGAAACTGAATCTGTTGTTGCAAGGATATCCTTTACGAAACGAATTTAGGAATTTAGGGATTGGGGAATTAAGGAATAAAAGAATTCGCTGATTCCCTAATCTCTGGATTGTCTCATTGTATTTACATTGCTGCAGGAGTTCCTAGATGTCAAGAGGGAAACATTGTAGCTGACCAATTGACTTCAATCGATAAATTCTAACATAATCAACAACGATTTCAAGCAGATAACTAAAAGGTGCAAGGCACAAGGCACCAGGCGCAAGGTAATCTTCTTCTTGGACGTGTTTTGTTTGACTAACCCGAATGTCGCACACCCACGCCGACGCGCTTGACTATGAGCCAAGAAATGGTTCTGATTAGCCTGCAACAGGGGCGGTAATAGCTCAAGGTATCTCGTCGAATGTGTCGAGGAAAGGACTTGCACTCCCCAACACTCTCAATTATCATTAATCTCATTGTGATTTCTGCAGGCAGGGCTTTCTATGGCCCTTGAACATCAGTGATATTTCTACTCCTTTGTCCTCAAAAGTCTTATAGCCCGGATGTTTCATGAATTGCCGTCGCGAGACCGTGAAGATGGGTGTGCCACCGGGCAACCACAGGGTGTTGAATCTGAGGCGTACCTGAACGGTACGTCGCAAGGTTCGACACCCGAGGACGCCCGGAAGGACGGCCATATGTGCGGTCGCAGCAGGTGATTCGTGAAATGTCCGGGCTAGAGGAAAAACTCTTGATGTGACACTCTGGAGGACGCGTGCAACCAATCCTTAATGGACCTTCACTGTCACCTTGGGAGCCGGGTCTTTTCAGCTTGGGCATCTACGCCCTCATAGTGCTGAGCCTGGTGGCATTGCTGCTTTTTTTTGCATCCTGGCTCGGGGAAAAGAAAAGCAATCCCGAAAAGCTGAGACCTTACGAAAGCGGAATAATTCCCACTGGGTCGGCCCGCCTCCGATACCCTGTTCCATTTTTCCTGGTGGCCATCTTCTTTCTGATCTTTGATGTGGAAGCTGCCTACATATTTTCCTGGGCAATTTCTTACGACAGCTTGGGTTGGGCCGGTTGGCTACAAATATCGTTCTTCATCTTTGTTTTACTCCTTGGCCTTCTCTACATTTGGAAGAAGGGGGGACTCGAGTGGGGGCCGACGTCGAAAAAAAATTAAGTAACCCGATCCTAAACGGGGCAGATTTGCTGATCAACTGGGCCCGAAAGTATAGTCTTTGGCCCATGTTCTTTGGCCTTTCCTGCTGTTTTGTCGAGGAAGCAACAGCCCTCACCGCCCGATACGATATGGCTCGATTTGGGGCGGAAGTACTCCGACCATCACCGCGGCAGGCGGATCTTCTGATTACCTCGGGTACAATTTTCAAGAAAATAGCACCGGTTGTCTTGCGGCTCTTTGAACAGATGGCCGAGCCCAAATGGGTCATCTCCATGGGATCCTGTTCCAATAGTGGGGGCATGTACGACGCCTACAGTGTGGTGCAGGGCATCGATCAGATACTGCCGGTGGATGTTTATATCCCGGGCTGTCCGCCCAGGCCCGAGGCTGTACTGCAAGGGCTCGTGGCTTTACAAGAAAAGATAGTTGCCAAAGAACGACCAACCCGTTCCATTTTCCACCTTAAGGGTGGAAGCCAGGGAACTCAAAAGCCTATCCTGATAGACGGCCAAACCAAGTCTCGAGATCCCCGGGGACCCGGCATGCAGGGAACCGCCATCCGGGGCACTTCTGTGGTGCCGCCTGGATTCCAGGATAGCCGCTCCGACCTCATGTGGTCCCCGCCACCACGGCGAATCGAATTGAATGAAAGTGACGAAGGACTGGCCGAGGGTCTCCGAGCCCATTTTGGAGACAATGTGCAGCAGACTGAGCACACCTCGGACATGCTCACTTTCGTGGTGGAGGAAAACCGGCTCAAGGATGTTCTGCGTTTTCTGAAAACTGAGGCAACTCCTAGATTCCAGCGGTTAGATGATCTCACCGCGATTGATGAGTCTGCGCGCAGGAATCGTCAGGAGTATCCGGATTGCACCCTGGTTTATCATCTACTGTCATTTGAGGCCGCTTCAAGATTGCGACTCAAAGTGGGGTTGCAGGGCGATGCCCCAGTAACTCAAAGTGTGGCCGATATCTGGCCGTCGGCAAACTGGTACGAGCGGGAAGTATTCGACATGTTCGGGGTTCGATTTGAAGGCCACCCGAATCTGCGCAGGATCATAATGCCGCACCACTGGGATGGCCATCCATTGAGGAAGAGTCATCCCGGGCGAGCCACCGAGATGGCCCCGTACACCCTTGCTGATGCACAAAGACTCCAACCATTGGATGGCGGAGTCTATGTGGAAAGAGAAGGCAAGGAGCACGAGCTTATACTCAACGTTGGTCCCCACCATGTAAGTACTCACGGACTGATGCGTTATATCGTCTCCCTCGATGGCGAGGAGATAACCGAACTCGACATGGACATCGGCTATCACCATCGAGCGGCCGAGAAAATCGGCGAGAGACAAACCTGGAACCAGTTCATTCCATACACTGACCGGGTGGACTACCTGGCCGGGGCGGCCAATAACCTACCCTATGTTCTCGCCGTGGAGACTCTGGCGGGCATAGAGGTGCCAGAAAGGGCCCAGGTTATTCGGGTCATGCTCAGCGAGTTCTTCCGACTGAGCAACCATCTCGTCTTTTTTGCCACCATGGCCCACGATGTGGGGGCCATGACTCCTAACTTCTACACCTTCCGTGAACGGGAGATGATTCTTGATATTGTTGAGTTCATCACAGGAGGTCGCTTGCATCCTTCCTGGTTCCGTTTGGGAGGCGTTGCCAAGGACTTACCGGAAGGTTGGCAAGAAGCGGTCAATGAGTTTGTCAAGATATTCCCCAAGGCTATAGAAGAATACGAGGCACTGATAACGAAAAACCCCATCTTCAAAGTGCGTACTCAGGGCATCGGTCGCATTTCTTTGGAAGATTCCATTGATTGGGGGGTGAGCGGTCCAAATCTGCGCGCCTGCGGCCTGGAGTGGGATTTAAGGAAAAAGTTCCCGTACTCCGGCTATGAGAATTTCGACTTTGAGGTTCCCACAGCCACTGAAGGTGATTGCTATGCTCGTTATCTGGTGCGGGTTGAGGAAATGCGCCAGAGTTTGAGGATCATTGAGCAGGCAGCAGAACAGATGCCTTCAGGTCGGTACGTTACCGATGATTATCGCTATGTGATCCCTCAACGAGAGGACATGCTCAAAGACATCGAGAGCCTGATCCATCATTTCATTAACGTCACCCGCGGCCCCAAGATTCCCAGGGGTGAGGCATACGTATCGTGTGAGATACCCCGTGGGGAGCAGGGTTACTATGTGGTGAGCGACGGGCTCGGGTACTCATACCGCACAAGAATACGGTCGCCGGGATTTGCCAATGTGCAGGTAATGCCAATGATGGCCGTGGGCGAAACCATTGCAGATTTGATCGCCATTATCGGCTCTGTGGACTACATCATGCCGGATATAGACAGGTAAAGGAGCGAGGAAAGCGGGAGCAACGGAGTAGGGGAGTGATAAAATCCGAAACTCCAAACAATAAGTCTCGTGGTTTCAGGTGTCAGGTTTCAGGTGTCAGGGAAGAGGTATTGCGGATTTGAAGATGTGAGATGTGGGATGTGTGAAAGCATAGAGCATAGAGCATAGGGCATAGGGATGTAATTGCGAATTGCGAAACTGGGAACCCCCCCGAGGGGTGGGAGTCCGAAGGACAATTGAGGAATTTTAGATAAGAGATTCTCAATAATGATTTACCATTTACTGCTGACACCTGACACCTGACACCTGAAACCCAAGTACTGGCTCCTGACTCCTGACTCCTGGATTTTTTGCTTTCAGATTTTAGGCATTTCAATAGCTGTAGGGTGAGCATCACCCACTGAGAAATCTAATACATCCAATGTTACCAGCAAAACTCAAAGAATCTCTAACAGAGCACATCACCAGCGTTGACCATCCCCGGGAGCTGGTAGTTGATATCATGTTCGCTATACAGGATCAGTTTGGCTATTTGAGTGATGAGGCTGTCGAGGAGGTGGCAGCGCTTCTGAATATGTCCCCTCTGGAGGTGGAAGAACTGGCAACTTTCTACACCTTTATTTACCGCGAGCCCGTTGGCAAATACGTGATCCACGTTTGCGATAGTGTCGTCTGCTGGATGGATGGCTATGAATCTCTCCGAGATTATTTGTGCAATAAACTGGGAGTTGAAATGGGAGAAACCACTTCGGACGGCTTATTTACCCTGCTGCCGGTTTGCTGCATCGGTTATTGCGATAGATCACCAGCTATTTTGATCAATAAGAAGGTGTATGGACCGCTTACACCAGAGAGCTTGGACGAGATCCTTGAGAACCTAAGAGCTCAAGGTTAGCGCATAGGGAAGTAATTGCGGATTGCGGATTGCGGATTGCGGATTGCGAAAATGTGGGATGTGGGATGTGAGATGTGAGGGGTGGAATTTCGAATTGCGAATTTCGAATTGCGAAATTAAGGAAGTAAAAATTTGAGATAAAAGATTCTCGATCACGATTTACCGTTTACCGCTGACACCTGAAACCTGACACCTGAAACCTAAGCACTGGCTCCTGGATTCTGGCTCCTGACTCCTGGATTCTTTGATCTCAGATTTTAGGCATTTTAGTTCATTTTAGACATTTTAGGCATTTCTCATGACTTATCCCCAAGTACTCTTACAAAACCGTAAACCCGACAGGATTGCCACGCTGGAAGAATACCAGCAGAGCGGCGGTTACCAGGCGTTGAAAGATGTTCTGCACAATTACGCCTACAAGGACGTGCAGGAAATACTCATTGAAGCCGTACTTTTGGGCCGAGGCGGAGCCGCCTTTCCAGCGGGCATGAAGCTGAGGACGGTGGCGGAGGATGCGCCTTTCCCCAGATACATGGTGTGCAACGCCGATGAAATGGAGCCGGGAACCTTTAAGGATCGCGTGCTGATCCACGCGGATCCTCATATGATCATCGAAGGGATGATCATAGACGGTTATGGAGCGTTGGCGGAGAAGGGCATTATCTTCATCAGGCCTGAATACGAGAGCGCGGCAAGAATTCTCGAAAGGGAGATAAAGATAGCTGAAGAGGCAGGCTTTCTGGGAAAGAATATTCTTGGCAGTGAATTTTCCATGGACATAGTGGTTCATCGAAGTGGAGGCAGATACATCTGCGGCGAGGTCACGGCACAGTTAAATGCTTTGATGGGCAAGAGGCCCAATCCGCAGCAGCCACCTCCCTATCCTACGGAAAAGGGTCTTTGGGAAATGCCCACCGTACTTCAGAATGTGGAAACCCTGGCAAACATACCACATATCATCAGAAACGGGGTTGAGTGGTACAAGAACCTGGCAAAGACCGAAACCGGTGCCGGGACCAAGCTATTCTGCGTAAGCGGAAGGGTCAATAAACCGGGTTGCTTCGAGCTGCCAATGGGAGTGCGGCTGAGCGAGATCATTGAAGTTCATGCCGGCGGCATGCCGGAGGGGTCCGAGTACAAGGCTTGTTTACCCGGTGGAGCGTCCACCCGTTACTTGCCCAAGGAATTCTATGACATCGAAATGGATTTTGACCCAATGCGGGAAGCCGGGCACAGGCTGGGAACCGGCGCAATCATGGTCTTTGACCAGAAAACGTGCCTTGTTGGGGCCACTTTGAACTTAACGGAGTTCTTTGCCAGGGAATCCTGTGGCTGGTGTACGCCTTGCCGGGAAGGATTGCCATACATCCGAGACCTGCTCCTGCGGTTGGAGGAAGGGGAGGGGAGGGAAGAGTTCATCCCCATGCTTCAGCAGATGAGCAAGCACTTGTGGAGTTCTTACTGTGCCTTTGCTCCTGGAGCCACCTCACCGGTGGAAAGCCTCATTACCTATTTCGAGGATGAGGTAAGGGAGCATATTGCGCAGAAGAAGTGCCCATTTAAATAAAATTGCGGATTTCGGATTGCGGAATGCGGAATTGCAGATGTGGGATGTGAGATGTGAGATGTGGGATTCTGGATTTTGCCTTGTGCCCTGAGCCTTGTGCCTTACGCCTCCTGACACCTGAAACCTGAAACCTAAGTACTGGCTACTGACTAATTTGATTGTAATTTTTGGCTCACTTTAGACATTTGAACCGCCATGCCTAAACTTGTCATCGATGATCGGGAAATAGAAGTTCCAGAGGGAACAAAGGTGATTGAGGCTGCGGAAAAACTGGGCATCATGATTCCGCGCTTCTGCTACCATCCCGGGCTAGGATCTGTTGGCGCCTGCCGGGTCTGCGCCGTGAAGTTTTTGGAAGGCCCCTTCAAGGGGGTACAGATGAGCTGCATGATCGATGCTAAGGACGGCATGATAGTATCGACCACCGACGAAGAAGCAGTGGATTTTCGGCAATACGTGATTGAATGGCTCATGCTTCACCACCCCCATGATTGCCCGGTTTGCGATGAAGGGGGCCACTGTTTGCTCCAAGATATGACGGTTTCAGGCGGGCACGGGATCAGAAGATATCTTGGGATGAAGCGAACCTATCGGGATCAAAACCTTGGGCCTCTGATCCAGCACGAAATGAACCGCTGTATTCACTGTTACCGGTGCTCTCGATTCTATCAAGAATTTACTGGCTACCGCGACCTGGGTGTAATGCAGATTGGCAACCGCACCTTTTTCGGCCGCTACCAGGACGGTACTCTGGAAAGCCCTTTTACGGGGAATCTGAGCGACATCTGCCCCACCGGCGTCTACACTGATAAACCGTCTCGATTCTTTGGCAGACGGTGGGACTATCAGCGAACTCCCTCGCTTTGCATTCATTGCTCACTTGGGTGCCATACCGTAGCAAGCGGTCGCTACCGGGAGGTGGTTCGACAGGAAGCACGATACAGTGAAGCCGTAAATGGGTACTTCATTTGTGATCGAGGCCGTTACGGCTTTTTCTATACCAGTAGTGAGGATAGACCGAGACAAGCCCTGGTTGGCGGCAAAGAGGTTTCGCACGATCAGGCTATTCGCGAGGCCAGAGAAAAGCTGGGCGGACTCATCAAAAGCACGGGGTCTGATGCTGTTGCCTGTGTGAGTTCGGAACGTTCCGGTCTGGAAACTCAAGCCATGCTCAAAAGGATATGCCAAACGAAGGGCTGGCACGGTCCATCTTACTTCGTGGATGGGGCCATGGCCCAGAGAGTGAAAGCGGCATCTTCCAGGCTGGAATCAGGTTTGGCGGTGTCTCTCCGTGAGGTGGAAAGTGCCGATTGCATCCTGGTGATTGGAGCCGATCCCATCAACGAAGCTCCCATGCTGGCTTTGGCAATGAGGCAGGCCCAGCGAAGTGGTGGCAAGATTGCGGTCATCGATCCTCGACCGGTATCTTTGCCATTTGAATTCCATCATTTGCATGTGGAACCGGATGAGGTAAATCTTTGCGCAAGCCTTCTGGTTAAAGCGGCTGTAGATGTGGGAGCGGCAACGGATCTTGAACAGTCAGGCATCGAATTTTACCAGGCGATTCCAAAACTGGAGACCGTTTCTCCTTCACTTCAGGAGCAGATTACCAAGGCGGCGAAGGAGCTCAAAGAGAGTAAGCGGCCGATTATTGTGTGCGGTACAGAGACGGTTCGTCAGACCACTCCTGCACTGGCGGCGGACCACACGTTGCTCCTACAAGCCACTGATAAGCAGGCAGGTCTTTTCTATCTACTGCCCGGGGCGAATTCCTTCAGTGCCGCATTGCTTACAGGTGAAGCTGGATCTTTTTTAGAGACTCTCAAAGGCATAGAAAACGGCACCATAAAAGGCTTGATTTTGGTTGAAAGTAACCCGCTCTTGCATTTCCACGATCGCCAAAGAATGGAACTCGCTTTAGAAAAGCTGGAATTGCTCGTGGTGCTAGACCATGTCAATTCCAGCACCAAACAGAGGGCGCACATCTTCCTGCCCACCTCAACTGTGTACGAGGCTGGTGGTGTTTTCATCAACCAAGAAGGAAGGCTTCAAGCTGCGCCTCGAGCGCACCTGGATGGGACACCCATAGCCCAGGTCAGCGGTGGAAATCATCCGCCGCGGGTTTACGGAAGTGAAATACCGGGAGGGGAGCTTCGCCCAGGATGGCAGGCTCTGGCTGAGCTCGTCCACGGAGAATCGCAGCCGGACGATGACACCACCAGGTCGAGCGTGCTGAAGTGGCTGTCAGAGCTGAATCCGGCCTTTGCCGATATCCCAGCAATCAGTGAACTTCCCGATAACGGGATCAGAATGAGCGTCCCAGAGGAGACATCCCCGCGCTTTTCGTTGGAGTGGCTAAATGAGAGAGAAAAAGAACAGAGACCAGATGACAGCTTGGAGCTCGTCCTGGTCAACTGTACTTTCAGCACCGAAGAACTATCCAGCTCCTCTCCGCCTCTGATGAAGCTCGAAAAGGAGCCAGCTCTCTTCATACATGTTGATGACGCTGCCAGACTGGGCTTGTCTGAAAGCGATAAGGTGAGGATAGTACTCGATAGGGGCTCTTTGGAAGTGAGTGTCTCAGTCAAGGAAAACATGGCTTCTGGGATCATAGTAATGCCACGACATCGATTGCTGGAATGGCAACAGATCGAGAGTTGGCCCAAATTCGTGAGTTTCGACCAAATCAGCAAGATAAAAACCTGAAAGCTCAAGAATGCCTTAAGTGTTTGAAATGCCTAAAATGTCTAAAATGTCTAAAGTGTCTAAAATGAGAGAGGGGCATCAGATTATGACCAGAGATGTTAAGAAGTTCGCAAAAGAGTTGGAGGAGCGCACGAAGCAATTCGCCATCGACATTATCCGTCTTTCGGTGACTCTGCCGAATACTCCAGAGGGACGGAGCATAAGAACTCAATTAACCAAGGCAGGAACATCTGTTGGGGCTAATTACCGCGAAGCCAATCGGCCCAGGAGTAAGGCGGATTTCAGAAATAAGATTTCTATTTGTGAAACTGAAGCCAGCGAAACACAGTACTGGTTAGAAGTTATTGCAGGAGTAAACTGGAAATCATGGGATGAATTGCAGGCTCACTATGATGAATGTAGTGAACTTTTAGCTATATTTACTTCTATCGGGAAGAAATAGAAGGGTGGTTTTGACTGCCGTTCGTTAAATCTAACCAAAAGTTTTTTACTTTTTAATTTTAGTCATTTTTGCACATTTTAGTCATTTTAGATCACTTAAATTGTGATTATCATGGACTGGATTCTAGGACTTATCATATTGATTATTAAACTGGGAGTCGTCCTGGTCGGGCTCCTTCTCCTGGCTGCCTACTTGGTGCTGCTAGAGAGAAAATTTCTCGGTCGGTTACAAATTCGCTACGGTCCAAACCGCGCCGGCAAGTTCGGGCTGCTGCAGCCCCTTGCCGACACAATCAAGATGTTGACCAAAGAGGACATTGTGCCCGAGGCGGCAGACCGGGCTCTTTTCCTCTTGGCTCCAGCAGTGGTAGCTGCAGAGGCCCTCCTTATCTTTGCGGTTGTACCCTTCGGCACCAGCGTAACCCTTATGGGCAAGAAGATTCCCTTGGTCATAACGGATCTGAACGTGGGATTGCTGTATGTGTTTGCTCTCGCTTCTCTGGGGGTTTATGGGGTTGCCTTGGGGGGCTGGGCTTCGAATTCGAAATACAGTCTTTTGGGTGCTATTCGTGGTGCCGCTCAGATGATTAGCTACGAACTTTCTCTCGGGCTTTCGCTGGTTCCCATTGTCATGCTGGCGCGTTCCTTCAGCTTGCTTGATATTGTCCGGGCCCAGGCCGACTACCCCTTTATTCTGGTACAGCCGGTCTCTTTCATAATATTTTTCATTAGTGCCATGGCCGAGACCAAGCGTATTCCCTTTGATCTGCCTGAGGCGGAAAATGAACTGGGCGCCGGGTACCACACCGAATACAGCGGTATGCGCTTTGGTCTTTTCTTCCTAGGCGAATACGTCAATCTCCAGGTGTTCGGAGCGTTGGTGGCTGTCTTTTTCTTGGGAGGCTGGCGAGGGCCGTTCTTGCCGCCGGTGGTGTGGTTTCTCATTAAAATCTTAGTGATTTCCGTACTCATGATTTGGGTAAGGGGGACACTGCCACGGCTCCGCTACGATCAACTGATGCACCTGGGCTGGAAGGTTTTGGTACCTCTGGCATTGCTGAATATTGTGGCGACTGGATTTGTGCTTTTGATTATTGGATGAGGGGGCTGATTGCGGCCCGGATGTGAGATAAGTGATATGAGATGTGAGATGTGAGGTATGAGATTAAGGTAGATAGTTTTGAAGCACGAAGTTCCCCCTCCCCCTAGCCCCCTCCCGCCAGGGGAGGGGGGATTATGACTGGCCTAAAGATTCCCTCCCCCTTGCTGGGGGAGGGTTAGGGTGGGGGTGACGGGAGAACTGAGAACCACATGAAATCAGCCTTGGAAGCAGTAGCTGCTTTAGCCACTGGGTTTGCCACTACGTTTAAGCACCTCTTTCGCAAACCCATTACCGAAGAATATCCGGAATACAAGCGGCCATTACCGGAACGGTCGCGGGCAGTGATCGTGCTCACTCGGGATCCCGATGGTGGAGAGCGTTGTGTTGCCTGTTATCTCTGTTCCGCCGCATGCCCGGTAAGTTGTATTTCGATGCAATCAGATGAGCGTGAGGATGGCCGCCGCTATGCTCGCTGGTTTCGCATCAACTTCGCCCGTTGTATTTACTGCGGGCTTTGTGAAGAGGCCTGTCCAACATCGGCAATTCAGTTAACTCCGTATTTTGAAACGTGCGAGCGCGATATCCTGAAGCTCGTCTACGAAAAAAAAGACCTTTTGGTGGAACACGGCGGCAAGGATAAAGAATACAACTTTTATAAATACGCCGGTGTGGTAACCGAGGTTGGCGGCAAAGGTGCACACGAAAGAGAAGAAAAGCCAGTCAAGATAAAGAGCAATGTACCGTGAGAGGAAGACTCGAGACAGCAGGCAGAGGGCAGAGAGGGACGACGCGGGGACGCGGAGAAACGGCGAGACGGAGACATTGTGGATTTCGGATTTCGGATTTCGGATTGCAGATTGCGGATTTCGGATTTCGGAATTAAAAAATTCGAGATAAAAGATTCCCGAAAACGATTTGCCATTTACTGCTGACACCTGACACCTGACACCTGACACCTAAAACCTAACTACTGGCTCTTGGCTACTAACTACTGATTAAGGTAAAGAGAATGACCGTTTATGCTGCCATTTTTTATGTCTTAGCAGGGGTGATTCTGGTTTCCACTGGGTTGGCTATTACCCGACGAAACCTTGTGCACTCGATCGTGTATTTGGTCATCTCCTTTTTCGGCAGCGCCATGCTTTATTATCTCTTTGGGGCACCTCTTCTGGCTGCTCTGGAAATTATTATTTACGCCGGGGCAATTATGGTCTTGTTTCTTTTTATCATTATGATGCTGCGGGTGGAGCCAGCTGCTCTGCGGAAACCCACACCTCGACAATGGCTTCCAGCCGGGTTCCTAGGTCTCATCTATATCGCTGTCACCATTTTGGTAATCACCACAGATCCCGGCAGCCAGACAATTTTGGAAACAGCCCTAACAAGACCAAGGGTTTTCGGGCGTTTTCTTTTTGAAAGATATTGGCTTTCAGTGGAAATCGTCTCGTTCTTGCTGCTTATCGCCTTGGTTGGCGTTTTGTATCTGGGAAAAGCCTTTGTGAAAGAAGGTGGCGACCAAAAAGAGGATCAACCATGATTGTGCCCTACAGTCACATTCTCATTTTGGCAGGGATAGTCTTCGCGATGGGAGTGTTTTGTGCGGTTGCCCGTCGCAACCTGATCATGATGCTCATTGGTGTTGAAATCATGCTGAACGCAGCCGGACTTGCTTTTGTGGCGGCGGCATTGCGCTGGCAGCAACTTGAGGGCCAGGTTTTTGTACTCTTCATCTTTGCCGTCGCAGCTGCTGAAGTCTCGGTGGGGCTGGCCTTAATTGTCTATGCCTACAGACGAACCGGCTCACTGGATCCAGAGACGTATAACATATTGAAGTGGTAAAGACCGTTTGTTGATTTTGGAAACTAAGGGCCCGCTTGCGGGACTGAGGGAACGAAGCGAACGCGAAGAATTGAGGGATTAAGGGATTGAGGAATTGGGGAATTATTGGAACAGGCAATTGTTCTTTTATAATTCCTAAATCCCTAAATTCCTTAATTCCTGAATTACACCACTTTAGGCATTTCAACCTATGAACTGGAGCCTCTTCATACCCGAGTTGTACTTCTTATTCATGATCGGGGTCTTCTTTTGCCTCTCTATACTGGTGCGGCCAAACCCCAAGAGGGATTACTTCGTAGCTCTTTGTCTGGCCTCTGTTGGTATTGTGATTTGCCTGATCTCACTGCGGTTGGAGGGAACGCTTTTCTATGCGGTCTACAGAGTTGATCTCTTTTCTCAGGTCTTCAAGACAATATTGGCCACGGGCCTTTTCCTGGTAATCTGTATCTGCTCTGAGCTTATCGGTATTGATGAGCGTCACCACCCGGAATTTTACCTCCTACTAACCACGTGCACTCTGGCGATGATGCTACTGGTTAGCAGTGTAGAATTGTTGACCATCTATCTCGCTTTGGAACTCTCCAGTTATTCGCTCTATATTCTGGTCCCACTGCGGAGGGGCTACGGCGTTCATGTAGAGTCGGGGATAAAATACTTTCTGGTGGGAGCGTTTGCCTCGGCGGTAATGCTTTTTGGCATAGCTTCCCTTTACGGAGTCATTCACACCACGTATGTGGCGGAGATGATAAAGGTTCTTCCCGGCGTAATAGGGAGGCCGGCAGCAATAATAGGACTCCTCCTCACTTTATGTGGCTTTTTCTTTAAGCTTGCCGTTTTTCCGTTCCATTTTTGGGCGCCAGACGCCTACCAGGGGGCCGCCAATCAGGTCACCGCCTACATTGCCACAGCCTCTAAAGTTGCGGCGGTGGCAATTCTGATTCGAATGATTGCGCTGAGCAGTGGCGCCAGCACCTATCTGGTTCACGCCCTGGTTACACTTTCCATTGCCTCCATGACCGTAGGGAATTTAGTGGCAATCATGCAGAAGGACATGAAGCGACTGCTGGCCTACTCCAGCATCTCCCATGCCGGTTACGTTCTCATCGGCATTCTCAGCATGAATCAGAGTGGTTATGCTGGTGCCATTTTTTATGCTGTGGCATATCTGGTAATGACATTTACTTGCTTTCTGGTGGTGGTGAAGGTGGCATATGACGGCAAAGATTTGCAGATTGCCCAACTGGCCGGCTTGCACCGCCGCTCTCCTCTCCTTGCCATGGCTTTGATGTTGGGAGTATTCAGTCTGGCCGGCATTCCGCCAACTATTGGCTTTACCGGCAAATTTCTGGTTTTTGCCGCTGCTATGAAGCAGGGGTATTTCACCTTGGTGCTTATCGCCATGGTCAATGTAGTGATTTCTCTCTATTACTATATCTTAATAGTGAGAGCAGCCTATCTCTTAGAGTCGGACGACGACTTGCCCCGCCTGCAGGTATCTATCCCCACCAAGATCCTCACTGGTGCTCTGGTATCAGTAATGATCGTCTTTGGGGTATTCCCGCAGCACCTCATTCAGGTGGCCAAGGCCGCCGCCCGGGCATTGATGTAGATGTGGGATATGAGATGTGAGATGTGGGATGTGAGGGGTGGAATTTCGAATTGCGAATTTCGAATTGCGAAATTAAGGAAGTAAAAATTTGAGATAAAAGATTCTCGATCACGATTTACCGTTTACCGCTGACACCTGAAACCTGAAACCTAACTACTGGCTCCTGGCTCCTGACTCCTGGATTCTTTGGTTTCAGATTTTAGTCATTTTAGTACAATTTAGCTCATTTTAGACATTTTATCTTTCTTACTCAGGAATGAATCTCTGATAATCTTCTGCTTTCAATTTCTTTCGCTTTGGGGATGGCTTACCTTTCCGGCTACCTGATTTCCCCGAATGTTTTTTCTGGTAACAATTCTGTTCCTGTTCCAGGAGCGTGGTGTTTGTGAACTTGACCGAGTTGCCCCACTTGTAATCCTCATCCCTGCTGTGCTGGAGGATGAGACTGATTTTGTTGTTGTCCTCATCTGTGAAAGACCATTTCCAGGCAATAATGACATGAAAAGGGTCCCCACGCCACTCATCCGGTTCCCCAAATTTCTTTTTAAATTGATCTAAAAGTTCGTTGTAGAAGTTCTTGTCCGTATATTCGTATTTCAATTTGATCCGAACAATCTGTCCTGGTTTATTGCAGTTGCCGAAACCTACGGTGCCACTTCTATAACCATCGATTTCTCGAATCCTTGCTTCGCGTAGGTACTTGCGATCACGGAGTGGTGTGGCGGTCTCCATGCGGACCAGATCCACAAACGTGGCGATTTGCTCACCCAAAACAAGTCCGGCGATTTGCTTGGGAGCTTTGTCGGCTGAGACATACGTGGGCAAGAGCAAAAAGATTGCAACCACAACGGCAAAGCATCTGGATCTATTCATCCTAAATCTCCTTTTGGAACATCTAGCCCGGATATTTCATGAATTACTTGCTGCGACCAAGGATATGGCCGTCCTTCCTGGCGTCCTCGGGTGTCGGCCCCTGCGACGTACCGTTCAGGTACGCCTCGAAACCAACACCCTGCGGTTGCCAGGTGGCCCGCCCGCCTCGCCTGAGCGAGCAGGCTCGCGATGGCGGGCAGGCACGCCCATCTGCGTGGTCTCGCCACAGCAATTCATGCAATATCCGGGCTACTGGAGAAAACAGCAGTTATTGTTTCTCCCCCAATCTCTTTAGAGGGTGAACGATCATTGTATCACAGTCATTATCTAGCACGAGCCCCTCAAAGGCAATAGTAATGATTCATGTCCATTCAGACAAGCGAGTCGTCCATTCGGATGTGGGTTGTGGGAAGCGTTAGATCGGTGTCTCAGATTTGAGATCACACAGGCAAGGATGAAGATATCATATGTGTATGGCAAGTTTTCGGGGACATCCCGAACTTCACATAGCAGTTATTGAAAGTCCCGAGTCGATCAGTGGATATACAACGTCTGGTAATTTATAAGAAGTAAGGATTCATTACGCGGTCAGCTGAACAGATTTGTTTGCCTCAAGAGTTTTTCTAACTGCTACCTTCAGTTCTGTAAGATCAAATGATTTGACCACATAGTAGTCAGCAGCAAAGGCCTTCTGGTCATATTTGTATGTGTCGTAAGCACTACATAAAATAACCGGTAGGTTATGGTAGGTACCTCGGATTTCCTGCAATAATTCGAGACCATCGTAGTCAACCAGTTTGATATCTAAAATCACCACTTGAGGTTGAAGGAAGGCAATCCTCCTCAAGAGTGCATGTCCCGAAGCTGAAGTCAAAACCTCATGCCCCTCTTCAGTTAACTCATCCGTATACAACTGACGAACATATTCCTCATCGTCCACCAAAAGGATTCTTGCCATGATGATCCCTCTCCTCTGAAGAGAATCTAAGGTCTTCTAGCGCAGACAGTCAGGCAGAAACAGGCAGTTTGTCTGATCGCAGTAATTCTCAGCAGTTCCAAAGCAGTCGAAATTACCCTCAGCTCTTTGGATTGACTTGATCAGCTCAGACTTCCGCAAGTTACTCGTCTTGACACCTAATTCTTTTGCCAGGGCTCGCAATTGTTCAACCGTCATCGCTTTCTCCTTCCTTTTTGTTGATTTCAGGTCAGGGCTCAGGCAGCAAGCTGTCCTCGCATCCTGGCCTGTCTTTCTATTTCCGACTGACAGCGAACGCATAACAAAGCAAAGGGCATTAAGAGCAGTCGCTTTTCGTTAATGGGCTCTTCACACTCTGCGCAGATGCCATAATCGCCATTTTCAATGGCATCGAGAGCCTCTTCAATCAGAAAGAGTCTTTGCCTCAGCCGTTCACCTATCATGTAGACATACTCAACTTCCATATTACTTACGGCCCAGTCACACAGATCGCCCAGATGATCTCTGCCAGAGTTCGATTGACGGTTGGTTTTCGCTTTGTCAAACAGGTCACGACGCATCTCCAGGAGCATTTCACGGCATTTCTGTTTGGTCTCTTCTGAAAGACTCATTTCTTTCTCCTTTTCACCAAAGCAGATTGAATAGTATTTGTTGTGTTCGTAAGAGTGCGAAGTTTTATATCTCAAAAACCTTTATTGGTCATCGTCATCTTCCATCACACCGATTAGCCTAATGTCCTTAAAAGAAGACCTGGATCCGTTGCCGGAGACTATCAATGCATCTCGTTTCTTTCGGATGTTGTAGATAAACTCCCACTGCCATTCGGGGTCTACGTTTTTGTGCCTCATTTTCTCTTCGCGACGCGACAGACCAGCTATGATCTCCGTTTCCCGACAAGCCCGACACCGCTTTGGGTCGTCAAATTCGACAGCGATGATACGTTCTTGCTGAGCAACGGTTAATCTAAAGGGGTTGCCGCATTCAATACAGATTATGGTTTTCTCTTTCATTTTGTACTCCAACAACGAAGTTGGATTCCAAATCCTTCTTTCCCACCCCCTCCCGCCGGCTCTCAGAATGTCCGGCTCACCAATCTATCTCAGTCGATGTATTCCCATTGATGTCTGGGTTTCCGACGTTTATCTTTGAATTTCACCTCATGACGCGAGGGCTCCGGCTTCAGCCCATTTCTGCGACAGTCTCGACACCGCTTTGGCTCAGTAAAACCAAGAGCGACAAACCGCTCCTGTTCGGAAAGGCTGAACACAAAGGGATTGCCGCAGTTAGTGCAGATTATTGTCTTCTCTTCCACTGTGAACTCCGAAACAAGTTCTCGATCAAATGATTTCCTTGAATCCTTAGTGCCTTAAAAAACGGGACTGTAAACGCTCTATAATCTACCATGACGGCTGGTTTTATATCTTATCTACGCTGCCATGGAGAGGGAGGATATCCTCCTCCCTCTCCGATCCGTTGAAATGCCACTGTGGTCTCTGTTTACTCAATCAAAAATGTGATTGGCGGTCCTACTCCTGGAGTAAGTATCTGGTTACCGTAATCGTCTTTTTGCCTCCTTCATCCTCGGCAATAAAACCCGACACCTTCACATTTTTGTCCTCGAGTTTCAGGAGTTCCGTCCCTTTGCCCGAATTTGAGACCGCGATTTCTTCCCCGTCGTAGGTTGCTATGACTACCTCTGTGGCATTGTCGTTAGCATCCCACGCAGTGCCAAAGACGGTACCGATGATCTCGACCTCTTCTGTAGCTGCGAACAGGGGAACCGCTCCCAATAAAGTCACAATCACAAAAACGCATAACACCCGCAGCAAAGTCTTTTTCCTCAGTATCATCTTTCCTCCTTGTTGTTATTGGTTGTGACGTCAAAAACAGGGCTTTTCACGGCTACAACCCTTAAGGCAAATCCTTTAGTACTTCGTAATGCTTCACCGTGAGGGTCTTTCCACCGTTCTTGTCTATGGCAACCGTTCCAATCACTTTCACAAACTTATTTTCATGGTCCAGGAGTTCTACACACTTTGCATCGATTGAGATCGCATACATTTCTCCATCTTCACCTGCGAGCACTACAGGATACTCTTCCGCAACATCAGGTGCGTCTGGAAGGAAGATAACACCGGTGATTTCCACTTCGCCGCTTGTCGCATATAGGGGTGCCACACCTACCAAGCTGATGATTACCGAAACAAAAAGCACCCTCAGAATAAGGTTTTTCTTCCACATCATCATTTTTCCTCCCATTTCTAACTCGTTACGTGATTCGCAAATCAGAACTGCTTTCGCCCCAACCGTTGATATCAATTGATATCAATCCTCCAACACTTCGTACTTTTCCACTGTAATAATCTTTTTGCCATTTTCGTCTTCTCGCACTGAGCCTTTCACTTTCACCCTGAGGCGCGTAAATGCCAGCAACTCATCTGCCAGGGGATTTTCTTCAACGAGATACTCTTCCTCAAAGTTG
>JASFGC010000020.1:0-20483 GCA_050123975.1 Syntrophobacterales bacterium
TCATGTTGCCGTTGTTATCGTAAGTAAAGGCAACAGAACTCGTGTCCGGACGACTGATCCCGGTCATGCGACCCACTGCATCGTAGGAGTAAGTAGTGGTTTCGTTTTCCGGATCCGTGATGGATTCAAGGAACCCTTGTGCATTGTAGGTGAATGTAGTCTGTCTGGTGTTGGTAGCAATCGAGGTCAACCGCCCGTTGAGATCATATCCATAAGTTGTATCGAATAGACCTGGAATGCTCAAACTTGTGGTCACCAGGGTGACGGGATCATAGTCCGTGGTCACAGATCTCCCAACAGGAGAAGTGATAGTCTTTGTCGCCTGCAGGGTGTTTGTTACAAGGGATGTGGCCTTGCCGTTAACCGTAACCGTTTCAGTGATCCTATCCGGCACATCGTCCGCATTCGTATCCTGATAGGTCTTATCCCGCAGAGTAGTCTTGGTCAGACCCGCTGGAGTGCTTTCTGTCATTTCCTTTACGAACTTGAACTTGTATTCGGAATCAAGGCCGTACTCGAAGGTAAGATCCATGCCACAGGGAAGTGACTTATCTACCGTCAGTCCCTCTCCAGTAATGGAATAGAGGGTCTGTGCCCCTGTCGGGTCTGTAATGGTTGAGGTGAAAGCACCGGTCGAGTCGGTAAAATCCACATAAGATGTGAGATCTCCCTCCCCGGTAAGAACTTCAGTCAGAACATCACCGCTTTCAAGCGTAGTCCTGGAGTACTGCCAGATCCCACCCTCTTCATCAGTGGCAGCTGTTAGCCTTCCAGCTGCATCGAAGCCATGATCAAATCGGTTCCCCTCAGGCTCCACCTTGGCGGTGAGAAGACTTCCTGGGGTGTATTCAAAGCCGTAGAAGTTTCCGCTAACCCATTCGCTAGGCGAGGCATGTACAAGGAGTACCCCAAAGGCCAGCATATACCAGATGAGGAATTCCGGAAGGTTTATGGATTTCTACCCGACTCTCTAAAGTGTGTGGTGTTGACTGCATATCTTACCGGAATGCGCCAGGGAGAAATCCTCAACTTGAGGTGGGAGAGGGTAAATCTCTTTCAGGGATTTATTGATCTCACGCCGGCCGATACCAAGACCAAGGAACCGCGGTATATCTTTTTCAGCTCACTGCCAGAGTTGAAGAAGGTTTTCGTCGAGGCGGCAAGGAAGAGAGTGTCCGGCCATGAGATCGTTTTCTCTCAGCAAGACGGGAGCCCAATATCCAAATGGTACTTGAAACGGCAGTTTAGGAAGGCATGCGAGACAGCAAAGGTTGGCCCGTACCGCTTCCACGACCTGAGGCACACTTTCAACACCAACATGGTGAAGGCAGGTGTACCCGAACCAGTGGTCATGAAGTTAACCGGCCACAAGACGCTTGCCATGTTCCTTCGTTACAGCCACCTAGACAGGGAACAGGCGGAAGCTGCAATGACAAAACTTGACGGGCTCCTGTCAGAAAAGAAAAAACAGGAAACTGATTCCGTCCAGGGATCTCCAAAAAAAGAAGAGCGGGAAGGATAGTTTATTACATCTTCCCGCTCAAGGGACATGCGCCTCGCTACCTACTGCTTATCTACTCCCTCTAAGATAAGCAAAACCGGCAAGGCAGCATAAGTTATTGAAATTACTGGTGGGCGGACGCAGACTCGAACTGCGGACCCCCGGCTTGTAAGGCCGATGCTCTCCCCACTGAGCTACCCGCCCACGGGTATGTTCTGGCCATAGCAGGTCATCATATTTCTGTCAAGGGGATTCTGTGACGCCGCGTCTGTGGTCCGTGCCCGGTCGCAAAAAAGCGCATAACATAAGCCAGTTAAGAACTAGGCACTAGGCAGTAGGCACTAGGCACAGCGGGACGACGCGGGGACGCGGAGAAACGGCGAGACGGAGACGCGGCGAAAGTGCCATAAACTTAGAGGAAATCAATTTTGATGGCTCTTCTCCTGAATTCTGGATTCTGACTCCTGGCTCTTTACTCCAAGCTCCATGCCCTATGCCCCATGCCTTCAATACAACGGACCACTGACAACTGACCATACGCAACGAAAAACGTCCAACCGGATTGCGGCTGGACGCATGATTGTTTCGTCTACACTCTCGGCTAACCCTTTTCTGATCAGTGGGCCGTAATTTCCTCAGAAGGTTCGGGGGTTTCGCTGGCAACCAAAACTTCTTCGGCTTCTTCTATAGGTTTCTTGAAAAGTTGTTCAGGATCATCAACCAGCAAGGCTTGTTTGAGCACATCATCCATGTGCCCCACCAATATCAGTTCCACGCCTTTCAAAATCTTCCCAGGAATCTCTTTGATATCTTTGGCATTTTCTTTCGGTATCAGAACCTCTTTGATGAGACCGCGGTGCGCTGCCAGTACCTTCTCCTTCAACCCTCCAATGGGTAGTACCCGGCCTCGCAGAGTTATCTCACCCGTCATGGCCAAATCTTTGCGTACAGGTATCTTGAGCAGGGCAGAAGCGATAGCCGTTGCCATGGTAATTCCTGCCGATGGTCCATCCTTGGGAATAGCCCCTTCGGGCACGTGGACGTGTATATCCAATTTCTTGTAGAAGTTTGGATCGAGTTCGAAGGCTGCAGCCCGAGAGCGCACGTAGGTAAGAGCGGCCTGGGCCGACTCTTGCATGACTTCACCGAGCTTGCCGGTGATGGTGAGGCCGCCTTTCCCAGGCATAGTCGCAGCCTCGATACCAAGCAGTTCACCACCAACCTCGGTCCAAGCGAGACCAACTGCAAGGCCTACCTCGTCTTTCTCTTCGGCTCTGCCGTAGTGGAATTTGGGCACCCCAAGATGCTTATTTACACTTCTCTCGGTTATCTTGATTGTGGTCTTTGGCCCCCTCTTCACCACTTCTTTGGCCACTTTGCGACAAACGGAAGCAATTTCCCGCTCGAGATTGCGTACTCCTGCCTCTTTGGTATAGCGGCGGATAATCTCATAGATGGCGCCGTCAGAGAAGTTAATGTTCTCTGGCTTCAGTCCATTGGCGTCGCTCTGTTTCTTAACAAGAAACTGTTTGGCAATGTTGAGTTTGTCGAATTCAGTGTATCCCGGCAAGCGAATGATCTCCATACGATCCTGTAGCGCCGGCGGAATGGTAAACAGCGTATTAGCAGTGGTAATAAACATAACCTCGGACAGGTCGTAGTCAACGTCCAGGTAGTGATCGTTGAAAGCGAAGTTCTGCTCAGGGTCGAGTACTTCGAGGAGTGCCGCAGAAGGATCACCGCGGAAATCCATGCTCATTTTATCAACCTCGTCCAGGCAGAAGACGGGATTGTTGGATTTGGCTTTACGCAAACTCTGGATAATTTTTCCTGGCAGTGCTCCGATATACGTCCGTCGGTGACCGCGGATTTCCGCCTCATCCCGCACACCGCCCAGCGAAAGACGAATGAAGTTTCGCCCTAAAGCGCGAGCAATCGATTTGGAGAGCGAAGTTTTTCCTACCCCTGGCGGACCGACGAAGCAAAGGATGGGGCCCTTAATCTTCTTCACCAGTGCCTGAACCGCCAGGTATTCCAGGATTCTCTCTTTCGGTTTTTCAAGACCATAGTGGTCCTCATCCAGGATGATGGAGGCCTGGTCTATATCCAACTTGTCTTTGGTGCGATCGTACCACGGCAAGGAGAGCAGCCAATCGATATAGTTTCGTACCACCGTGGCCTCAGCAGACATGGGCGACATCAACTTGAGCTTCTTAAACTCTGAACGAACTTTACCAGCCGCCTCCCGTGACATACGCTTGCGTTTGATTCGTCTTTGTAATTCGGCGAGTTCATTTCTAAAATCATCCTTTTCCCCCATCTCTTTCTGGATGGCGCGCATTTGTTCGTTCAGATAATACTCCCGCTGGGTCTTTTCCATTTGTTTTTTGACCCGGCCTTTGATGCGCTGCTCGGTCTGGATGATCTCGATCTCACCGCTAATATAGGCATAGAGCATCTCTAGTCGATTGAATTGCGGGATGGCTTCAAGCAGCTTCTGCTTGTATTCGATCTTGAAAGGCATGTGAGAGGCTATGGTGTCGGCCAACCGTCCCGGTTCCTCAATTGAAGACACCGAGAGAACCATTTCCTGGGAGATTTTCTTATTCAGCTTGGCGTATTTTTCAAAAGCCTGAACAGTGCTGCGCATCAAGGCTTCAATCTGAACATTCTGCTCAGTTTTCTCCTCGATTGACTGCACTTGCACCATGAAAAACTCATCGTTGCTCAGGAATTGGTCAATCTTGCCGCGTTTCTTTCCTTCAACCAAGGCTTTTACCGTACCATCTGGCAGACGAAGCAATTGCAGAATTGTCGCCACGGTTCCCACTCGGAAGATGTCTTTTTCCGTTGGATTGTCAGTTTTTGCTTTTTTCTGAGTGGAAAGAAAAATGGTTTTACCCTGCCCCATGGCGTGTTCTAAAGCCTTGATTGATTTTTCCCGACCAACGAAAAGAGGAGCGACCATGTTGGGGAAAATAACGATATCCCTAAGAGGCAACAACGGATACTCGATAAGTCCGAACTGGTCCCCTTCGTCAACACTGTCGCGATTTTTCTTGAACATACCCATGATTATCCCGTTCAGTTAAGAAAAGGCTACGTTGTAAAATGCCAGTAGCCCTTCCTAGGTTTTTGAAAGCCGTACTTTCTCTGCTTGTGCCTCTCTGTCTTTAGGCTGATTCCAAGGAGCCTTCATACAACAGAAGTGGCGATTCTCTGTTTGTTACTACCTCTTCACTGATAACGCATTCTCGAATATCAGGCTGGGAGGGAATCTCGTACATTATGTCCAGCATGATGTTTTCGAGGATACTCCTCAGTCCTCGGGCTCCAGAGTTCCGCTTCATGGCTTCACGGGCCACAGCTTGCAAAGAACCCTCAGTAAAACGCAAAGTCACATCTTCCATACCGAAAAGCTTCTGGTACTGTTTCACCAGAGCGTTCTTCGGCTCAAGCATGATTTCTACCAACTCGTTCTCAGTAAGTTCGTGTAGGGTTGCCACCACCGGAAGCCGCCCGACAAACTCAGGAATCATACCAAATCTGATGAGGTCTTCGGGCTGCACTTGCACGAGAATCTCGCCCAATTTACGCTCTTCCCGCTTTCTGATCTCTGCTGCGAACCCGAGTGCCTTGACGCCGATGCGCGACTTGATTATGCCCTCCAGGTTGTTGAAAGCGCCACCACAAATAAACAGAATATTGGTGGTATCAATCTTGATAAATTCTTGCTGAGGATGTTTTCGTCCTCCCTTGGGGGGGACATTGGCAATGGTGCCTTCCAGGATTTTCAACAGAGCTTGTTGGACTCCCTCACCAGAGACATCCCGGGTGATGGAAGGGCTGTCTGCTTTGCGAGCGATCTTATCTATCTCGTCAATATAGACAATGCCGCGGGATGTTTTTTCCACGTCGTAGTCGGCTGACTGAAGCAGATTGACAATAATGTTTTCAACGTCCTCACCAACGTAACCAGCCTCAGTAAGAGTGGTAGCATCGGCAATGGTGAAAGGAACGTCAAGGATGCGGGCCAGGGTTTGGGCCAATAGTGTTTTCCCGCATCCTGTAGGGCCGATTAAAAGAATGTTGCTCTTCTGAATTTCCACATCCTCCATCTCAGCCCTGGATTCAATGCGTTTGTAATGGTTATAAACTGCCACCGAGAGAATCTTCTTGGCCTTTTCTTGGCCGATGACGTAATCGTCGATAGCCTCCTTGATCTCGGTGGGTTTGGGCACGCTGCTTAACTTTGCAGCCTCTTCCTTTTCAAATTCTTCAGCAATAATGTCATTGCAGAGTTCAATACACTCGTCACAAATGTAAACGGTGGGACCAGCTATGAGTTTCTTGACCTCATCCTGGCTTTTGCCGCAGAATGAGCAGACCAGATCTCCGCCCCGGTCGTCTTTCTTTCTCGTCATCTAATCCTCCTTAACCAACCAGTGTCGCACAGCGTCCCTTTTTTTCTCTTCTCGTGTACCGTGAATATTATAGCAGAATAGAGCTTATATTCAATGGCTTCTCTAATCATCCTTGCTGTCTGGAGCTTCCTTGGGTCCCTTTTCTTTTGAATTCTCCTCCGGAATCTCCCGCTCGACGATGACTTTGTCGACTATACCGTATTCGCGTGCTTCCTCCCCGCTCATAAAGAAGTCTCGATCTGTGTCACTTTGAATCTTCTCCAGGGGTTGGCCGGTATGATGAGACAGTATGTCGTTGAGTCTCTCGCGCATCCTCAAAATCTCTTTGGCCTGAATCTCCACATCAGTTGCCTGGCCTTGGAACGCTCCCAGGGGCTGGTGGATAAGAATACGCGAATGCGGCAAGGTAAACCTTTTTTCTGGTGTCCCCGCTGCCAGCAAGAGGGCGCCCATGCTAGAGGCCTGACCCAAACACAGGGTTGCCACATCCGGTTTGATGTACTGCATGGTGTCGTAGATGGCCAAGCCGGCAGTTACCAGTCCTCCAGGCGAATTAATATAGAAATTTATGTCTTTATCCGGGTCCTCAGATTCCAGAAAGAGCATTTGGGCGATAATCAGGTTGGCCACCTCATCGGACACCGCCGTGCCCAGAAAAATGATGCGATCTTTGAGGAGCCTGGAGTAAATATCATAGGCACGCTCGCCGCGGCTACTTTGCTCGACAACGATTGGTATTAGAGTCATGAACCTTCCTCTCTTTTCCTTTTGTCTTCCTCGGGGCCAGAGGCCGTTTCCTCAACTTCTGTCACCTCAGCGTGGTCCCGAAGGAAATTGATCACCTTTTCCTCCATGAGCTGGCGTTTGTATGGTTCCATCAAATTATTCTTCTTGTAAAAATCTCTTACCTGTTCATACGATTGGTTCATATCTTTAGCGGATTCGTGCAGCCCTTGGTCAACTTCTTCATCGCTGACTTCAAGGCTTTCCTGCTGAGCAATTCTTTCCAAGAGAATAGTGGCTCGCACCCTTCTTTCTGCAGCTTCTCGATTGCGCTCCTTGAAGGTCTCTTCATCCATTCCTGCCTGCTCTAAGGTGAGATTCTGGGCTGATAGGCGGTAACGAATGGTGTCCACCATTCTTTGCAATTCCTGTTCCACCATGCTTTGAGGAACATCAAAGGGATTACGGCTGATCAACTCATCCAAGACTTGCGTCCAAACTTCCGCATCTAATTGCTGCTCTTTGTTGCTTTCCAATTCCTGGCGCACAGCAGTACGCAAATCTTCAAGATTATCAAAATCGCCAAGGTTCTTGGCAAACTCATCATCCAGCTCTGGAAGCCCTTGCTCTTTAATGTCCTTGATCTCCACCCGAAAGGTGGCGTTTTTGCCGGCGAGATTCTTGTTGCCATAATCAGGTGGAAAGGTGACCTCGATCTCTCTTTGCTCACCCTTGCTGGCACCAATAAGTTTGGCTTCGAATTCGGGGTTGAAACGGTTTCCACCTACTTCTAGGTGAAAGCCCTTGGCTTCACCATCAGGAACAGGCTTGCCCTCAGCGAAGGCTTTGAAATCAAGGACCGCATGATCTCCTTGTTGAATGGGACGCGGTTCCTCAAGGGGTTTGAGATACGAGTTCGCTTGTCGACGCAACTCGAGTTCAGCGTCGACTTCTTCCTCATTGACAACGAGTTTTTTTCTCTGAGCCGGTATCTTCTTATAGTCATTGACAACGACTTCCGGTCTCACCTCCACTATAAATGAATAGCGGAATGGTTCTCCCTCCTGCAACGGTTCTCTGTCAAGGCCAGACTGCCCAACAGCCTCAATGTCGGTTTGTTCCAGGGCTTCCATTAGAGTCTCGTTGACGAGTTCCAAGCCCACCTCATGGTGGACTTGATCCGCATACTGCCGCTTGAGAATTGCCAACGGGACCTTGCCGGGGCGAAACCCTCTAACCTTCGCAGTGCGGTTAAGCTGTTGATACGCCTTCTTAAGGTGCCTATTCACCTTGTCCTCAGGGAGCTCTACATGCACCTTGCGTGCAATCTCACTAATTTCTTCAACGGAAATCTTCATGTGACTATTATCTACTTTTCCTACTCAATGTTGCTTGAAAATAGCCCTGTTTCAGAGCTTGAAAGGTGGTTGCAAAAATCAACAGGAATCGTGGTCCCTGAACCGCCCGACAATATAATCATAGTAAGTGGTATCTGGCAACCCTTAACCCGGATATTCCACGAATTGCCGTCGCGAGGCTGTGGAGAGGGCTGTGCCACCAGGCAACCGCAGGGTGTTGGTTTCCGTACCTGAACGGTACGTCGCAGGGACCGCCTGTCCCGAGCGAAGTCGAAGGAACACCCGAGGACGCCCGGAAGGGCGGCCATATTATTCGCGCTCGCTCTGCTCCGCTCAGTTTCGCACCGCAAGCGGCATCTGCGACAAGCGGGTTCCCAGTTTCTTCGCGCTCGCTCCGCTCCGCTCAGTCCCGCAAGCGGGTTCCCAGTTTCTTCGCGCTCGCTCCGCTCCGCTCAGTCCCGCAAGCGGGTTCCCAGTTTCTTCGCGCTCGCTCCGCTCCGCTCAGTCCCGCAAGCGGGTTCCCAGTTTCACAGTCGCAGCAGGCGGATTCGTGGAATATCCGGGCTAAAAAGTTAAAAAAAGGTTGGCCCGGCCTGAGCCAACCCTTTGCAATTACCACTGGTGCGAGAGGGGGGATTCGAACCCCCACACCCGAAGGCGCTGGATCCTAAATCCAGTGCGTCTGCCAGTTCCGCCACCCTCGCACTACGTCTATAACCTAACCAGTTACCTATCCACTTGGCGATAATAAGTGAATGGCGAGCAGAACCAAAAGGGTTGTCGTCCCCGATCACGGAGACCATTCATGGCCCTGTTCCGGGCTGCGAAGCGGTGCAACTCGTAAAATAGTTTACCCTCCTGGCCGACTGATTTGCAAGTGCTATCACGTGAACACAGCGATTTTTACCGGTCTGGGTATGCGACATTAGCACATATTGGTTGGTGCACTTGTAACAGTTGTTGGAGCAGGGAGCGGGGTATAATCTTTTCCCTTGCCTCAGTAAATTCAATTGAGTAATCTATTTACAGAATAAACCTATTTGTACCCAAGAATTCCGTGTTAGCCTGGATGATTGCAGTAATCCGCAGTAAAATTGGGAATAGCTGCACAGTTCTTTTACTCTCATAAGGAGGCAGCTGTATGAGTAAAAAAACAAGAAAGGCGGCGTGTATTTTCGTATCTCTGTTGATGCTGAACTTGACATTCGTCAGCTCAACATTCTGTCAACAGTTGACGGTAAAACAACAAAGAGATGGGAGTATAAAGATAGAAAGTGCCCCCAAGAAGGTGAAGGCACGAATTGCAAACATGGTCTACTGTAGGACAATTGACGAGCTCATCAAAGAAGAGAAAAATACGCTCAACAAACTTATATCTGAAAATAGGTATGGAGAGGTTAAGGACTCTATAGAAATCATTGAAGGTCTACGGGAATTAAGAGTACAGAAATGCAAATAGGTAGGGTAGAAGAGCCATACTGACAAAACCAAACTATCTCGGGTGAACAGCTACCTCACTTTTTTTTCGCTCTTGAACATGATCAAGTCATCTCCTCCCATTTGTGACCTGCCATCCGGTGAGAGTATTCGCCTGCCACCAACTACTCCATATGCAAAAACCATACGTATATTCAACATCAAAAACCTAGTCCTTGGGGCTAAGTCAGATCGCATAGAGCATAGCGCATGGCGCATAGCGAAAAAAAGAGTGAACGGTAAATGGTAAACGGTGAGCAGTCGCTGAGTCAGTGCATAATCGGTTTACCGTTCACCGTTCACTGTTTACCTCACGCTTTGCGCTCTGCGCTTGGCGCTTTGCGTCAGGGGGCAGTGCAAAGCCGGGTATTTGTGCTTGGTTTCTTTACTGGAGGGCGAGATCAGAATAATATTGTTGCAACACTTCCCCTGAATTCCCTAATATAAACAATGTAATTTGGCTCCACCGAGATGCACGGTCAAAAAACAATGTCAAAGAAAAAATCACCACTGCGGGTTCTCATGGCATTTTCTGAGGTTGCGCCTTTTGCCAAAACCGGGGGGCTTGCCGACGTGGGCGGTTCTTTACCCCTTGCTTTGAGCAAACTGGGCTGCCAAGTGCGAGTTGTAATGCCTTTCTATAACCGTTTCGTCCAGGAGTTAGCGGAGGCAGACCCTGTGGTGGAGAACGTGCCCGTGGAATTAGGTTCCCAGGTGATTGACACTGACATCTATCGCGGTCAACTCAACGATAACATAGAAGTCTACTTCATCCGCCGGGATGAATTCTTTGACCGAACGTATCTCTATGGAACCCCAAAAGGTGATTATTTCGATAATTTTCAGCGCTTCACCTACTTCTGTAAGGCTGTTCTGTCCGTATGCCCTGCGGTGCAGTTTCTGCCTGACATTGTACATTGTCATGACTGGCAGAGCGGTTTGATCCCAGCCTACCTGAAACACCTGGTCTCAGCTGCGGACCCCTTGGCCGCGACCGCGAGCATGTTTACCATCCACAACATCGCATATCAGGGGCAGTTCGCGGCAAAACTATTCCCACAGACCGGGTTGCCCGCACGTTTTTTCAGTATGGATGGCATTGAATTCTGGGGCGGGATCAACTTCATGAAGGCGGCTATAGTTTGTGCGGATGTCATTACCACAGTCAGCCCTCGTTACAGCGAGGAGATCCAGACCAAGGAATACGGACATAAGTTGGAAGGCGTTCTTCAGATGCATCACCGTAAACTGCACGGTATTATAAATGGTGCCAACTACGAGGAATGGAATCCGGAAAACGACCCGCATATCGCCGCCAACTACTCAAGGACAAACCTGGAAGGCAAGCACATGTGCAAGCTGGACCTATTGCGCACGGTGAAGCTTCCGGAAAGACTGATGAACAGGCCGCTGCTTGGAATTGTTTCCAGATTGGCAGATCAGAAGGGATTTGACCTTTTGGCGGCTGTAATGGATAAATTCATGGCTTATGACTTAGGCCTAGTAATTCTGGGGATAGGGGAGGATAAGTATCACACCATGCTTACCGCACTCGCTGAGCGCTATCCAGGAAAAATCGCAGTGCGGCTGGAATTCGATGAAAGGTTGGCCCACAAGATCGAGGCTGGCGCGGATATGTTCCTGATGCCGTCTCAGTACGAACCCTGCGGCCTGAATCAGATGTACAGTCTGCGCTATGGCACCGTGCCGATCGTGCGCGCCACTGGCGGGTTGTACGACACCATCACCCCTTTCAATTCTAAGAAAGGCAAAGGTGTTGGCTTCCGATTCACCCAGTATAAACCGGAATCACTCTGGAAGGCCACCAAGACAGCTCTCGATCTCTTTCCCCAAACAGAGATCTGGCGGCAAATTATGCAGAATGGCATGGCCATGGATTTCAGCTGGCTCTCCTCAGCTGAACGATACCTAAAGCTCTACGAGGAGACAGTAGCTGAGAAGGAAGCGGGCAGCCCCGCGAGTGAGCGCGGGACAGGCAGGCAGAAGACGAAAGGCGCTAGGAACTAAGCACTAGGCACCGTGGGGCGACGCGGGGAGGGGGAGAGACGGCGAGACGGAGACATTGCGGATTTCGAATTGAGGAAACCGGGGACCCGCCCCAAAGGGGTGGGCCCTGAGTGGAGCGTAGCGAGCGCGAAGAATCAAGGATGTGGGGAAGTAGGGGTTTGACATATTTAATGTTCCACAAAAATCTAACGTTTACCGGTGACTCCTGACACCTGAAACCTGACACCTGGTTTCTTTGTCTTTGAGCATCTGTGTAAATCTGTGTCCTATTTAAATACACTCAAGGGAAAGGAAGGTGGCAATGACTCCCAAGCGAATTATTATCTTGATTTTAGCAGCACTGTTCGGAGCGTTTATTGCACAAAATTTCGAGGCCGTGTCTGTAAGCTTTCTATTCTGGAAAACGCAGGCATCACAGTCTCTGATTCTGTTAGGCGTGTTCTTTGTAGGAGTTATACTCGGTTTGATCGCTGGACGGGTTACGAAGAAAAGCGAACCGTCGCTGGCTAGTACTGGGGACAAATCTCAGACCCGCTAGAAGCAATGAGCCAGCATTTAGAGGTGCAAGGTTCGGGGCATAAGGCTCAAAGAGTAAAAGTGTTACGCCATTGGTGAGATGAGGTTGTATGGGACTTGGCATTGAAGCGCAAGCATTATGGCTGCTGATAATTGCAGCAGCCGTTGCCATGTTCACCAAATACATTCGGCTGCCGTACACGATCGCCTTGGTAATCGTAGGCATAGTGATGGGAGCACTTGATCTCCTGCCCCAGATGCTTTTAACCCCGGAATTAGTCTTTCATATCTTCCTGCCAATTCTCCTCTTCGAAGCTGCATTCAACATAGATATACTTGATCTCCAGAAAAATGCTCGTTCCATTGCGATGTTAGCCTTACCAGGTGTTCTTCTAGCCACCACCGTCACTGCTATTGTTACGTATTTCGGTTTTCAGTTGTGGAATGGAGGCCCAGACTTTTCCTGGGGCCACGCCTTCCTTTTTGGTGCCATTGTCGCAGCAACAGATCCTATCTCGGTGTTGGCTCTTTTCAAAGAACTTGGAGTAACTCGACGGCTGTCACTCATCATAGAGGGCGAGAGCATCTTCAATGACGGCGTGGCAGTGGTGCTTTTTGGAGTTCTTCTGGGAATAGCCCAGGGTGAAGATTTCAATCTCCTCTCTGCTGTCCGCCACTTTGTGGTAAGCGTGGTTGGGGGAGGTGGGATCGGAGTGCTCCTGGGCCTGACCGTGGCCAAGGTAATGAGTTTGGTGGACGACCATCTCATTGAGATAACTTTGACCACTATTCTTGCCTTCAGTGCTTACCTGCTGGCAGAGCACTTGCACATTTCTGGAGTGATGGCGGTCATAGGGGCTGGCCTGATGACCGGTAATTACGGCACTCGCTGGGCCATGTCACCCACGACCCGAGTTTCAGTGAGCGATTTCTGGGAATATGCCGCCTTTGTGGTAAATTCCGTTCTCTTTCTCATGATCGGCATAGAAGTGAAAATAGTTGATTTTAAGCCAATCTGGATAGCTGTGCTGCTGGCGGTGGCGGCCATGATTTGTGGGCGAGCCGCCGCAGTGTTTGGCACTGCGCCCCTGATCGGTAAAGTGGATAAACCGCTGCCTGGAAGCTGGCAGGGAGTGCTTTTCTGGGGTGGCATTCGGGGCGCTATTTGCATGGTACTTGCCTTGAGTTTACCCATAGACCTCCCCCTACGTCAGCTTTTAATGGCCATGATTTTTGCGGTGGTGATTTTTACCCTGTTGGTCCAAGGCTTGAGTGTCAAAACATTGCTCCAAAAGCTCGGGTTGATTCGAGGTGACTTGCCACAATCGTACGAAGCAAGGAAAGGTGAAGTCTTCGCTTTAGGTCGAGTGCAGTTAGAGTTGGAGCAAATGGTTGGCCGCGGGCTTCTTTCACAAAGCAACTACGACCTCTTGGCACCGCGTTTGCAGGATCGAGTACAAAAGCTACATATGGATTTGGAGGAAGCTGCCGCCGATCATCAAAATGCAGTTGCCGAGGAATTGCACCTGGCGGAAAAACGCTTACTCCATGCTGAGAAGGACGGAATCAAGGAGGCTTATCTGGCGGGGGTTATCTCGGAAAAAGTCATGAAAAGACTTCTCAGTCAAGTTGATGAGAGACTCTCGTTACTAGAGTCGCCTACGAAAAAAAGGGGTACTACCACTGATCCAGAGGAGAGAGTATGACGAAAGATGAGAAGCTGCTGAAGGCTTGGGATCAACTGGTCCGGACGCTGAGTCAGAAGGAAGGATTGAGCGGCGATCAGGCAGTGGCGCATGTGAAAAAGCATTTTCCCGAGCTCTACGAACTCTATAAGGAAGCCAAGAGAAAAAAGAAAGTCAAAGCCTCGGAATAGCTTATCCCTCCACTCCACGGCACCATAGAGTGCATACTCTTACTAACACTGGGCATTATTCATTTCACATTTCGCATTTCTCAATGCGCATTTAACATTAAAGAGTCATAAAATACACTAATTGAAATATTTCTGAAAAATGTGAGATGAAAAATGTGAAATGTCTACTGCCTGCTGCCAACTGCCCGCTGCTACCTGACCGTGGCTCTCGACTCCACGAAACAAATACAGTATCATTTGCTCCATGAAAGTAATCATTCTCATTATCTATCTGTTTTTTTTCAGTGTCTCCCTTGGACTCAAGTGGTTGAACATCAAGCACCTGAAAGAAAAAGGCCATCAAATCCCTGCCGAATTCTCTGCAGCCATTGATAGTGAGACATTACGAAAAACCGTATCTTACACGGCTGAAACCAGCAGGCTCAATACTATTTTGTCGTTGCTCAATAATCTCCTGATGATTGTTTTTCTGTTCGGCGGATTTATCACCATTTACGATGGCTGGGTCTCTTCCCTCTCCAAATCCTTTATTGTGCGGGGCGTGCTTTTTGTCCTGGGCCTGCTCTACGTCGGGACCATTTTCAGTATCCCTTTCAGCCTCTACAAGAATTTTAACATTGAGAACCGTTATGGTTTCAATACCATGACAGGTCGGCTCTGGCTGAGCGACTTAATGAAATCCACTGTCATCTCCACCGTGCTCACGGTGCTTCTGGTTGCGGCTGCCCTTTTTCTTGTTGGCTTCAGCCCAGGGTGGTGGTGGCTGTGGGTATGGGCTCTTTTTCTGCTCTTTAGCATCTTTCTCATGTACGTCTCACCTTATGTTATAGAGCCGCTCTTCTTTAAATTTGAACCAGTGCAGACTGAAGGACTGGAAGCTGAGATCAGAGCTCTGGTTGAAAAAGTAGGGATCAAGGTGAAGAATGTTTTTCAAGTGGATGCTTCCAGACGTAGTCTTCACTCAAACGCTTACTTCTCAGGAATAGGCAGGGTAAAGCGGATCGTGCTTTTTGATACCCTTCTGGAAAGTATGTCTCACCGGGAAATAGTGGCGGTCCTCGCCCACGAGGTGGGTCATTGGAAGAAGAAACACGTCATGAAAAGAATTATCCTCACCGAAGTAGTCGCCCTGGGAGGAATTTTCCTTGCCTACAAATTGCTTGCTTGGGAGGGGTTACCAGGAATGATCGGGCTGGAGCAGGGCTCGTTCTACGTGCGAGTTTTCATCCTTGGATTTCTTAGCTCGCTGTTACTGTTTCCCTTGACACCAGCTCTGAGTCTTCTCTCCCGCAAGCATGAATGGCAAGCGGATACATTTGCCTGTGAGCTCACGGGAAGACCGCTCGATTTGGCAGAGGCTTTGATAAAACTTTCCAGAGAAAATCTGGCCAATCTCCACCCTCATCCCCTCTATGCTGCTTTTTATTACAGCCATCCACCAGTAGTGGAACGAGTAAGGAGTCTACGGGAAAGAGCCACTGCCGCAGCAGGCAGATCATGAGTAATGCGGACAGCTATTATCACGCCGCCTCGTGCTGATAAGGTTCCCCGAGATCAGTGAACGAGAAGGTGTAGAAGACTTTGTGTCCGTCAAAATCCAGGACCCTGAGGTCATCTGTCTGCTTGACGTCCTTCATTATTACGTCAAACTGCTGACCATATTTCCTCTGCACCAGGTCCAAGGGTACTTCATAGGCCATGAATTTCTTGATTCCCTTGAGGTCTAGTTTTGAAATAAAATTTCCGTCCTCAAAGGATTCGTAAGTGGTCAGTATTAATATGGGCCCGGTTCCTGTAAAAATTATGCCTGCTTTCATGGTCAACCTCCACTGCTCATTTACCTTGACGATAATAACTGAGCCTTATCATCCCTTTGGTGTAAGAGAAGGTGGGGAGTTTGGGCTCCTCGAGAAACTCCTTCTGTCTTTTTTCCTTGGCTGCAATCGCTGCAGCCAGCCGCTCAGGATTAATGAGAGGAGCTTCATAACCATAATCATGCCACATCTCCTCATACCCTTCGGTTACATGCAAAACCGCATGATCGAAAAACCTTACCAGCAAAAAAGAGACTTCAATAATTTGATTGAGATTGAGGGCTGAGTCAGCTTCCCTGCTTGCCGCAATGAATTCCCACAATCGCCTTTTGGTAAGATACAGAGCACTGATCACTTCCGGAAGTTCGAAACCTTGTTTGAATCTCTCTTTGCCCAAATTCTTGTAGTGCTGTTGTACCTCACCTTTCTCCTTGTCTTCGTCAAGCCAAAAGCTGAAGCGGCTGCAAACATCATAGATCCAATCATGCAGGGTCTTCTCATCGATATTCTGATATGAACGAGTTGATTGATGAAGCAGCAACTTCATTTTAATATCTCTGGATAGTTGCAAAGCATTGACTTCAATTGAATCAATTAACCTTGTGGTAAGCACGATGCGCCTCCATACAGCTTTCTAAGGTATTTAAAGCAGTTTTTGCAGCCTCAATTAACTTGCCTTCTGTAATTGAACCTCCCTGTAATATCCCATTGTGGTGTGGTAAATGGCCATATCAAAGAAACGATTCAGGTACGTAATAAAATCAACAGCGGAATCAAGCTCTCGTGTAGTTCTCATTATTCCTTTTTCCAGTATCGTATCCCAGATGTGTTTTTTCGTGGCAACCAACGCCTGAATTATCTCGTGAAGGGGGAAACCTTCATCGAACCGCTGCCTGCCAATACTGGAGTAGTGAGTTTTGACCTCCCCTTTCTCGGGATCTCCGAGCAGCCAGTGACCTAAACGGCTATAAACTTCAAAAATGTTCTGGTAGAGCGCCTGGTCAGGAAGAGTGTGGTAGGACGAAATGTTTGGGTCACTAAGAAGTTTTTCTTTGAGCTCCTTCGCCATGCTCGCGGCGTTATTTTCTATCATTTCAATCAGTCTCACTAACATGACCGTTCTCCTCGCCTTCCTGTTCCTCAAAGGAGTCTTATCTTAGAGCGGTAAATGATGACTCCAGAGACAGAACAAATGGATCAAACAAGAAAAGACAAAAAGTGGAAAAGTGAACCCAGAGCGATACAGCGAACCCCAGCCAGGGTCGAGCATGCCAAAATGAAAATGGAACACGCGCTGGTGAAAAACTCAAGAGATGGTGTTACCGAAAGGTTATGTCCGCTATGGTAGGTGGATGCGTCTGTCGAGACTTACTTAGCAGGTGGCGCTAATCCGGGGTAACATTCAGTAGCAAAGACCGTAAGGTTCCAACTATTAATCAGATAGTAGAATTTCATCACCATTATGTCCTACACTCCCAGTGGAAAAAGGGTATTTCACTGGGAGTCTTACCTGCACATTTTGATATTCATCTCTCCTCCAATATAGTGCCGAGTTTACTGATCCCAATGTAAAAATTATATACCATTATCCTATTCTCCGTGTAGATATTCTGTCAAAAAGAAAAAATGCACGATTTAATTTTTTTCGAGTGAACAAGGGGACGCTGGGACATGCTTATTTTCTCAAGATCGAAAACCCGGTCCTTAGATCCAGGCCAGATCGCATAGAGCATAGCGCACAAATATAGGGGGCTCAGACATTGACAGTTTTTTACTATGCGCTCTGCGCTTGGCGCTTTGCGTCATGAGCCGGGGCCTTCGGGCTTAATGATCTTACCTATGTTCAACTGCAAATCCCTTCTTTTTCAAAAGCTCCAGTATGCTGTCATCGCCAACCAAGTGAGCGGCGCCAACGACCACAAGACTATTGCCATCCTGCCCTGACAAATCTTCAATGTGCTTCACCCACTTTTGGTTTCTCTCCACCAGCATCCGAGCATAGATCTTAGGATAGCCTTCAAACTCCACTTTCACCATAGATGCCAATTTGTCTGAATCACCACTTTTCCAGGCATTGATCATATCAACTACCTTCACCTGCGTGGTGTCAAGTTCCTGCAGAACCTTGGCAAGAAAAGAGTCTTCCTCCTCCCTACTCATCTCGGTAAACAAATCTAGTTGTTCATCAGTGGTTTCCAAAAAGCGCATCTCTTTCCCATCCCGCTTTGCTCTGTCAAAAAAATGCTTATCTATGCCGTAATCGGGATTGAAGCCCAATTTTTGAAGCTCCATACTCGTGAGGGTCAAAGCGCAGAGCCAGGGCTTGAATTGATTAAATATCTCCACCTGAAGACCAAGTTCGTTAACTTTTTGCTGCAGCAAACCATAGGTTTGTTTGGAGACTAGCTGTTCCAGTGTTTGACCAGGAGGAAGAAGGCCAAGGTTTGTCACCTTAGCTTCAAAAGCTGGATCACTCAGGCTATCTATATTCGTTTCGAAAACAATTATTTTGGAATCACTGTACCCGGCTTCGATTGCCTTATCGAGTGCCTCCAATTCCCTTGGTAGGAGATGAATCGATCCGAGAAGATAAATGGTACTTTTCCCCTTTTTTGCGGACCACAAAAAGTTGCTCTTTGTTCTGCTTTTGTAAGTCTGCTGGGCATATGCTACGTCTGTAAGGGTCCAAAGTGCCAACAGGAGTGTGAGAACAGCTAAGCCTCTCAACCTACGACGTTTGAACAAACCATTTATCCTCATATCATTGACCTTTAAAAACTATGCAGTTTGTCACCATTCCGCGGTGTAACTTTATTATACAAGTGTCAGGTTCTGCAAGAAAGGAGCCAAGAGCTCTTTCTGCGCAACTATTCAATATCATTTTAATATCACGCGTATTTCGATTTTCTTAGTTGATGGGCAAAATGTGCAGTGCGTCCTGGAAATTCAGTAACCGCCAACTAAGTTAACGTTTGCAGGAGATTGTGGCAAAATATATGTTTTATTTCAAGCAGTTATAAGGTGCCAACTTGATTGACATGACATGAGTGAGTCTTTCCTGCTCAAAATGTTATGCTAGCCGACTATTGACAAACTGACCGCAGCCCTGTATACGTCTCCGATTAAGATCAAGATGGCGCACTGCCTTCAACAAAGGAGGACGACATGAACAAGGCCGATCTGGTTAACGAGGTAGCCAAGGTAGTAAAAACAAAAAAAGAGGCCCAGGCTGCAGTAGACTGCGTTTTTTCGACGATCACTAATGCATTGAAAAAGGGCGACGCCGTCACCCTGGTAGGATTTGGAACTTTCAAGGTTGCAGAAAGAAAGGCGAGAAAAGGGAGGAATCCTCAGACCGGCGCACAGATTTTTATTGAAGCTCGGAAAGTTCCCAGGTTCGTAGCGGGAAAGGCTTTGAAAGATGGGGTGAGATAAAAGACTTGATTCCTTAGTCAGGATCGTCTCTGGCCCAAGGAAAGTTTTAGCCTCTTGAGGAGGGAGCACCCGAGCCTCTTCAAGAGGCTTTTTTTGCTTCAACATGGAAAACCTGATCCCTGGGGCCAAGTCAGAGTTCAATGGCTTGGCCGGTGAAGATCGCGAGCTTGTGTGGAGGTTTCAGGTTTCAGTGTTCAGGTTTCAGTTTTTTTGTTTTTCTTTCCTGACACCTGACACCTGACACCTGACACCCGACACCTGACACCCTGAGACTTAGTGCTAGGAGTTTTATATTTTACAATGCTCCATCACTCCTACAGACTGTGCTAGATCACAGTCTCAAGACGCCACCAAAAAGAAAAAGGGCATCTCATCTTGTCCAGATGAGATGCCCCTGATAACCAGGTTTCTGCCAACTAAAGCTTTGTGACGTTCTGGGCGGCGGGGCCTTTGGTGCCCTCTCCCACGTCAAAACTCACGCGGTCACCTTCATAAAGAATTTTGAAACCGGGCATGTTAATGGCGGAGTGATGAACAAAGATATCCCCGCCTTCATCTTGCTCAATAAAGCCATACCCTTTCTTCTCACTAAACCACTTAACTGTTCCTTCTGGCACTGCCTTGACCTCCTCAATAAGTTTTGTTCCAAGCCCCAGGCCGCCACTCTGGCAAAGGGAATAATCCTTGAGAGCCCAACCGGCTTGAATACCCAAGTTCGTCCATTAACACAGAAAAGTAAAGGAGTCAAGTATGAAAAAAGAGTAGGAAAATCTGTATTTTTGCTCAATCATATCATGAGCGAAACCACCAAAATATGAGAGCAAACTGGGTTCCTGAGACCTGAAAATGACAGATCAGAGTGAGGCTAGTAGCGACCCGAAAACTCCACAAGGCGCTGGGCTCACTATCTTCTTTTGCCTGGCTCTTGGCAGTCTGGATATGCGTCAAGGCTTGCCGGATGTGAAGTGAGAGGTTTTATACGAGAGCTCCAACTTCGTCCGGTGATTTCCTCCCCGCTCTTCATGATCTTGCTCCTAGAACGAAATATTGAAGCTCCCTGCAGTCCGCCTTTGGCGGATTCGAAATGTAAGGAATTAATTTATTCAGCATCGAAAACCTGGTCCTTGGGGCCAGTCCACGATCCCGTCTCGCGGGGGTCAGAGTTCAATGGCTTTGCCGGTATAGGTGCGAACACTTTTGGAGTATTGGAGTATTGGAGTACTGGAGTGTTGGCAAAAACAAAAGCCCGAATTTAATTTGAATTGGTTCTTGCATTACTCCATTACTCCACCACTCCATCACTCCAGCGGACTGGCGCAAGGGGGAAAGAGT
>JASFGC010000021.1:0-20076 GCA_050123975.1 Syntrophobacterales bacterium
GCAAGCGCGGCAGCCGGGCCAGAAAATCCATCTCACTGAATAGAGGAAACAAAATCCAGGCGGTGAAGCCACCCACAGCACTGGCAATGGCAGTTGAAAGAAGCGTGTCGCCAAGATCCTGCCAACTAATGCCTTGCTGCCCTAAACGTCGTAGTTCAAAATTAAAAGCAGAGAACAGTATCACACCGTTGAGGGTAAAAGCGATGGAAGAGGCCAGCGCTAGCCCTCCATGTTTGATTGGCGTCCGCACCAAAAGCAAACTCAGGCCCACATTCACAAAGGCGCAGAGCAGAGAGGAGTAGAGGGGAATCTGATTCTTGGCCAATGCTGGATAGATTCGGCTATAGAGGTTCCACAGCCCCATACCCAAAAGGCCCAAAGCATAGAAAGCAAAGGCTAAAGCCGTAAGCTTCACCGCCGAGCTGTCAAAGGCACCACGCTGAAAAGCCACTGAAGTGATGGGGCCCACCAGTACCACCACCAGCACGGTGAGGGGCACCATGCAGACGATATTGTAGCGAACTCCGGTAATCACCGTATTTCTGAACCCCTGCCAATCTTTTTGTTGCACTTGATCATTCAGTTCAGTGACCCCAGCCCTGCCCACGGCGAGACCAATAATGGAGTTTGGCAACTGGACAAGCCTCTGGGCAAAATAGAGAGCAGCGATACTGCCGGGCACGAGAAAGGAAGCAAGCACCCGATCTACCACCTCCACGGTCTTGCTGGCCACGGACTGTCCCAAGATCCAACCTGACTGTCGCCCCACTTCTTTGAGTTCCGGCACAGGTTCTCCCAGGGCAGGCATATACCGCATAGCAACGTTACTGCGGCGCGTGGATCGAATAAGTATGGGAATTTGGATGACAAATTGCAGCACCCCTCCCAAAACAAATCCCACTGCCAAACTATACATGCCAATATATGGTGTGAGCGCAATGATACCGACAATGACTCCAATACTGAGCATTATCGGCGCCAGGGCATAGGTAGCAGTGGCATCCAGAAAAAGAAGAAGGCCGCCAACGAATGAGGCCAAGCCAATGGCCACCATGAAAGGAAGGATAAAATAGGTCATGACCTCAGCCTGGTGAAACTCGCTGAGAGCGAGACCGGCGCCGATCACTCTGACCAATTGTGGAGTCAGTAGATAAAAGACACCCATGATGAGCAGAAGCAGAAGCATCATGAGGTTGAAGATTCGAGAGGCCAGCATCCAAGCACGTCGATATTCTCCGGCGGCAATCAGTTGGCGGAAAGAGGGCAAGAAGGCCTTCTCTACCATATCCTCACCCAGAATACGTCGGAAAAGGGTGGGAATAGTAAAGGCAATGGCGAAGAGGTCGGTGGCACGAGTGGCACCGAAATAACCGGCAATAACCATCTCCCTTATGAACCCAAACATTCGGGAGATCAGGTTGCCTTGCACCATATCGAAAAATTTTCGAAAAAAGGATTTCCTCATGAGGCTCCCGCGTCCCTTGCGATCTCGGCTGAATTCATCCGGGGGTAGCTTTGAAAGTCCTCGTATACCTCAAAAGAACCACGGACGAGCAAGTGCTCCGACACGGTGACAGGTAGAAACGGTGACACGGAGTTAATTATCTTACCAAGAGGACTAGTTGGGGATAAGTAGATGGGAGTAGCTTCTCGGATTGTAATAGGCAATCTCTTCCGTGACCTCTTTTTCAAGAGCACCCCCCGAGGAGCACGATAGATGAGACTGATGTCAGATTGCAGGTTTTATCGCCGCGCAGCCGTCTCTCCGCGTCGCCGCGTCAGCCCATATTCATTCTCTGTTTCCTCGCTCAGGCCTTCTCCGGCTGTTTACACCAGCCATTCTCTCTCAGTACCCATCTCCCAGCAAGAAAGAACCTCCTGGGCGGTAATTGCCCCAACTCGTAAAATCTTGGGAGGACGAGTAGTTACGTCGGCAATTGTAGAGACTTTGCCCCCGGGCGTCAAGCCAGCATCGAGAATGGCCTCCAGGTCCGAACCCAGCTGGTTTATCACCTCACCCGCACTGCGGCAATTAGGTGATCTCGAACGATTGGCACTGGTGGCTGTAATGGGTGCACCTACTTCTCGGACCAGAGCCTGAGCAACCGGGTGAGAAGAAATCCTTATCCCTATTTTGCCGGTATCAGCAGTGAGATTTGTCGGCAGATTTTTTGCGGCAGTGAAGATAAGGGTTAGAGGGCCAGGCCAAAAACGTGCGGCCAAATGAAGCGCCTGATTGGGGATGATTTCAATCCAGTCATCAAGTTCCGCTATATTCGCAATGAGAATGCTGAGGGATTTTTGAGCCGGCCGCCTCTTAAGCTTATATACCTTGTCAATAGCCTGGTAGTCAGTGGCCAGGGCGGCCAGACCATAGAAGGTTTCCGTCGGAAAGGCAACCACACCGCCGTTTGCAATGAGCTCAGATGCTTGTCTTATGGCTTCTTCGGTGTGGGAAGGATCTTTCCCCACTTTGAGTGTGAGTGGCATATTAACGATTATAAGGCAAAATACTGAGAACGAACCAGAAGATAAATCCGAAATCCGAATATCGAAACTTCGTATTCAGTAACACCTCCGGGTATCAAGCTGTTTGGGGCATTTGAACATTTGTATTTCGGATTTGTTTCGTGCTTCGGATTTCGGATTTCGAATTTCCGGTTTGCCAAATTGCTCCGTTGTTTAATCCCTGGTTTGTGTTGATTACGGCGTGGGTAACTTTCCCGCCAACCCTGCAGCCTTCTCGGCCACCTTCTCGGCCAACTCCTTCTTGTAGCGCTCAAGTCGCTTCGCCAACTCGCTATCGGTCACTGCCAGTATTTGTACCGCCAGAATGGCTGCGTTTCTGGCCCCGGCTTTGCCCACGGCCATGGTAGCCACCGGCACACCAGCCGGCATCTGCACGGTGGCCAGCAGTGCATCCCACCCCGCCAAAGGCGAAGAGGCTATGGGTACACCGATTACCGGCAGCCTGGTTTCAGCCGCCAGGACACCAGCCAAATGAGCAGCTCCACCGGCACCTGCTATCAGTACTTTGAGGCCCCGCTTACTGGCAGAACGTGCATATTCAAACGCCCTTTGTGGTGAGCGGTGCGCTGAGGCCACCGTAATTTCGGCGGGAATTCCGAAACTTGTTAATACCTCCAGGGCTTCTTGCATCACCGGTAAATCAGAATCACTGCCCATGACTACACCGACCATGGGATTCTCCTGGGAATTCACCGGGTGCTGATTAGACTCTTTGCTGTGCTGCATCCGGCTCACTCCTTACCTATATCACTGCGATAGTACATGCCAGTAAATTCTACCTTCTCCATCTCCGCGTAGGCCTTCTTTCTCGCCTCCTGTAAGGTCTTGCCCCGACTGACTATGCACAAAACCCGGCCACCGGTGGTGATCAACTGACCCTCGCCGCCGAATCCAGTCCCTGAATGAACCACCAAACATTCAGGATCAACTTCGTTTAAACCGTGGATAGGCAGACCAATTTTGTAACGCTCAGGATATCCTTTGTACCACCCTTTCTTACCTTTGGTGCGGCCGCTCACAGCAATCAAACACAATCGATAATCTGGGTTCCACTTGGCTGTTATTTCGTGGAGTCGTCCCTGCACAATAGCCTCCGAGATATCAACCAGATCGGTTTCCAGCCTCGGCAAAATAACCTGGGCCTCAGGATCCCCCTGGCGAATATTAATCTCAAGCACATAAGGAGTGATGGTATCTTGCTCTTCCACCAACATCAGCCCCAAATAGAGAACGCCCTTGTAAACAATGCCGGTCTTTTCTCTGAAGCCTGTAATGAGCGGCTGCACCACGCTATTCATTATGGTTTGGCTCATCTCTTCGGTGAGCCAGGGATGGGGAGAATAGGCTCCCATGCCACCGGTGTTTTTGCCCTCGTCTTCATCCCGAGCCCTCTTGTAATCTTGGGCTGCCACCATGGGCATCACCGAGTTACCGTCGGTGAAACAGAAGAATGAGAGCTCCCGACCATACAGCCGCCGCTCAATTTCCACCTTGCTCCCCGAGTCTCCGAAGATTCGCTTTTCCATGAGCAGGTGGACGGCATCCTCTGCCTGGGCCACATCATCGCAAACCAGAGAGCCTTTACCCGCCGCCAAACCGTCCGCTTTGACCACCACCGGATATCCCACACTGCGCACATAGTCCCGGGCACTATCAGGGTCGTCAAAAATCTCAAAATCCGCCACCGGAATCCCAAGATCGCGCATTATTTCTTTGGCATAGCATTTGGAAGATTCCAGTCGGCTTGCAGCTTGGCTCGGTCCAACTATGTCCAGCCCTTCTTTCTCAAAGAGATCGACAATTCCGGCTGAAAGAGGGCTTTCCGGCCCAACAAAGGTAAGGTCGATACTCTCTTTGGCGGCAAAGGCAAGCATGTCTTCTATGGACCGGGCATTCACACATTCTACCATTTGCGAAATCCCGGCGTTGCCGTGGGCTACATAGATTTTCTTCACCCTGGGACTCTGGAGAAACTTCCAAGCGATAGTATGATCGCGTCCACCACTGCCGATGACAAGTACCTTCATGCATTCCCCCATTTCGACTTTCGACTTTCGAAATACGCCTATTCCCTTAACTCCGCATACTGTCGATAATAGATTTCGATATCCACTTTTATTTACTAACCACAGAGACACGGAGAACACAGAGAGAATCTTTTTTTGCCCGATCGGGAGATGGCTGATCGGGCAAAAGATCGCAGCCCTTCGGGCACGATCTAGCAACCCGGTTGTTTCATATCGACGATCGGAGGCAGCCTAAAGAGCGTTCGCCGCAGGCGGAGGCTCTTTTCCCTGGCCGTCGTCTCCCGGCCAGGGAAAAATCACCCACCTCTGTGCCTCTGTGGTGAATTTTCAATCAGGCCTCCTCAAGCCGTCATAATACGGAGCAAAGTAACTAATCATTTTCGAAATTCCAATCTTGTGCGCTGTTCCCTGCTAACTGACCAACTATAAAGAGATTTTTCCGTACAACTACTGCTGGAAGGTATCAAAAAGGCCGAGGCTAGTCAAATTGAAAAAACGGCCATTGTTTTGCTCCTAAAAATAACGAGATGCATCCTCCCCCGCAATTCTCCTTGTCTTAATTCGTCATAGATCCGGCGGCCCGCTTGCAGCGAAGGAATAAGAGTACTTCGTGAAATAGTGTGGTATAATACAGCAGTTATCTGCTAGAATGATTATCACATGTGTAAGCTAGTTGTGAAATACCATACATTGGGCGAATGATCCGTTTACATGTCTGTTGGACAGTTAACCGGTTCATTTTTTGTTTCGGTGACAAGCTAAAAGAGAAGCAACATGGCAAAGCCAACCTACGAGGAGCTCCAGCGTCGAGTGCAAGAGCTGGAGAAAATGGTCAATATCAAAATCTCGCCTGAAGAGTTCTATTTTGAGACCAAAGACTTAATAAATTTTAAGGGATATAGCGATTGGTCTGTGGATTTTTTTGATAGAAAAATAGAGGATCTCACCGGCTACAAATTAGAGGATTTTCTGGATAGAAAGGTAAAATGGTTCGACCTCGTTCATGAGAGCGATAGAAACTTCGTAAAAAATACCATTAGACAAGCCTTAAAAACAGATAAGTACTATTTGGATGAATATAGAATAGTCCAGAAACAAGGAGATTATAAATGGATAAGAATAAGAGGACATATTACCTGCGACGAAAACGGTGAATTCTTGTTTGTGCGAGGCGTGCTGAACGACATCACCCTTGAGAAATATGGCCAACCTTCATTAGAGCCTGGGACTGAAGACTTTGCCTGGGCGAACAATCTGAAGGATGGGATCTACGTAGTATCAAAAGACTACCGCATCGAGTTCATGAACAAATCCCTGATAGATCTCGTCGGCAACCATGTGGGTGAAGTCTGTTACGAGGCCTTGTTCGGTCGAGACACCGTTTGTCCCTGGTCACTGATGGATGAGATCAAGCATGAAAGCTGTTGCTTCTTGCAAGAATACCACTTGCCCAAAACAGGTAGAACCTTTCAGGTCCGAAGCTTCCCGTATAAGAGTAAGGATGGTTCCATCGGCAAAATAGCCCACTTGTTGGATATTACTCAAACGAAAAACTTGGAACGGGAAGTGGAAGAACTGGCAGTCCGGCAAAAGGCCATCGAAGATGCAGCTTCTAAGGCTAGTCTTGGCATATTCATTCTCCAGGACTGCGAGGGGGTGGAGGCAAAATTCAGGTACATAAACGAGGCCTTTGCCAGAATCACCGGCTATGAGCAGAGCGAATTATTGGAGATGAGTCTAGTGAACTTAATCCATCCACAAAGTCGACAAGCGGTATTTGAGCGCTATCGCAATAGACAGGCGGGAGAAATCTTGAACCGGAGCTATGAAATCAAAATGGTCCGTAAAGACGGTAAGCCTTTCACCGTGTCCAAGAGCTTTGCCCTGTCTTTTTATGACGGCGAGTTGGCCACCATCGGCTTTCTCCAAGACATCACGGAGAACAAAAGGGTGCAGGAAGCCCTCTGGCGCTCGCAAAGACTTGCCTCCATCGGCAGGCTGGCCGCTGAAATCGCCCATGAAATGAACAACCCACTAACGAGTGTTATGACTTTTTGCAAACTGGCAAACAGCATCCTCCAGCAGGAACCTTTTCCGACAGAGCGGTTGAGTGATCTGCGGAACTATATATCTTATCTCCACAGTGAGACTGAAAGATGTGCCAATATTTCTCGGAATTTATTAGATTTTTCCCGCCAGAGTGAAATAGAGATTAAAGAGAATGATATCCACGAAATTATAGATAAGACCCTGACCATTCTGCGACATCGTGCCGGGTTGGACGAAATAGAGATTGACACCTCCTATGCCACCAAAGTTCCATTTTTATCGTGTGATTTTAAGAGATTACAGCAGGCATTCATGAATATCTTTTGGAATGCTATTGAGGCAATGCCAGGAGGGGGAAAGCTGACTGTTGCCACAAGATTTGACCCGGAGAAAGACAGAATTGAGGTCAGGGTGAGTGATACAGGGACGGGCATCCCAGAGGATGAGGTGGAGAGAATTTTCGAGCCATTTTATACAACCAAGGCAGAAGGCAAAGGCGCAGGTCTCGGACTCTCTGTGGCCTACGGTATTATCCGGCAGCACCAAGGAGAGGTTTACTTCCAGAGTGAGGTGGGTGAGGGCACTCAGGTGACCATTCATCTCCCTCCGGGTCCGCGGGCTCTCTCCCCCGAGGAACGCAAAGAGGAAGGCTATGTCTTTGCGACGAGTAGCGGCCAGGTTCTTAAGAAGTGAAAAGAAAAAAATATCAAACCAATTGGCCATGACGCCACGCGATTGCAGGTGAAACAATGAATGAAGACGCACGGGTTTTGGTGGTTGACGACGAACCAATGGTCTGTCTTTCCCTGAGCAACTGGCTAGAGGAGGAGAATTATTTTGCCAGAGCAGTTGAAGATGGTCCAAAAGCCGTCGCTGCCGCCCGCGAGGAGAACTGGGATATCGTCCTTTTAGATCTGAGGATGCCGGGTATGGACGGTATGGAGGTGCTCAAACAGATAAAGGAAATTGCCCCCCAGACCGTGGTCATCATGATGACTGCTTACGCCTCCATCCCGAGTGCGGTACAGGCCATGAAAGAGGGTGCCTACGATTACATCGTCAAACCTCTCGATGTGGAGCAACTCACCCTGATGCTTCGGAGGATCGTGGAACATCAACAGTTGATCACGGAAAACATTCTGCTTCGAAAGCGCTTAACCGAGCAATATGAGTTCGAGGATATCATCGGCAGAAGTGAGGTCATGCAGGAAGTTTTTGAAATGATTAAGGCTGTAACCGACACCACCGCCACGGTCCTGATCACTGGCGAAACGGGTACTGGTAAAGAACTGGTGGCCCGGGCCATTCACAGCAACAGTCCCCAACGCTATGGTCCCTTTGTAGCCACAAGCTGCGGCGCTCTCCCCGAGACCCTGTTGGAAAGCGAGTTGTTCGGCTATGAGAAGGGTGCTTTCACTGGTGCCGACCGCACCAAGAAAGGTCGATTCGAACTGGCCAATGGCGGCACCATCTTTCTCGATGAAGTGGGTGACATTAGCATAAAAACTCAGATCAAGCTTTTGCGAGTTCTGCAGGAACGAAGCTTCCGCCGCCTGGGAGGGACTGAGCCAATAGAGATAGATGTTCGGCTCATTTCCGCTACCAACCGGGATTTGGCAACTGCCATAGAAGAGGGCACCTTCCGAAGCGACCTCTACTATCGCCTTAATGTAGTCAGCATCCACCTTCCACCTTTGAGGAATCGTAAAGATGATATTCCTTTACTGGCAGCTCATTTCATCAACAAATATAATGTAGAGTTCAACAAGAAATTTGACCGGGTGGAACGCGAGGCCATGGACTTGATGACGGATTACCACTGGCCTGGAAATGTGCGCGAGCTCGAAAACGCCATCGAAAGAGCCATAGTAATTGATCAAGGCCCTGAAGTGAAGGTAAACCATTTGCCTTTCTGCAATATTGAAACAGTCCCTACCGAGGAACCCCAGACCCTGGAGGAAATTGAACGGCGCCACATAGAGAAAATGCTGAGTCGTCATGACTGGAACGTTGCCAAGACAGCCCGTCTTCTGAAAATCGACCGCACCACCCTTCACAAGAAAATCAAGAAGTTCGGTCTAGAAAGACAACAGTAGAGCACTATGAAAAGCGACCCCCAGTTCATATATGTCGTACCCTTGGGGGATGTAAGTAATGAACATCTTACAGGTATTGCTGAAAGCATAGGGGAACAGTTCGGCCTGCCAGTCAAGATCTCCTCCAATCAGGGCGTCCCCCTCTACGCCTTGGATGTTGTACGACAACAGTACAATTCCAATCTAATCTTGCAAAAGTTAATCAATGATTTGGCACCAGATGGACTAAAAATTCTGGGCGTTACCAACGTTGATCTCTTCAGTCCGATCTTTTCTTATGTGTTCGGAGAAGCTCAGTTTAAGGGCAAGGGCGCAGTGATCTCTAGTTATCGACTCCTCGGGAATCCGGAAAGCGAATCGACAGTTGGTTGCCCCCCTCTCATAAGCCGCTTGGAAAAGGAGGCCATTCACGAATTGGGACATACCCTCGGTTTAAAACACTGTGCTGATCCTGACTGCGTCATGAATTATTCTGTCGGACTTGAATGCGCCGATAGAAAATCCTCTTTCTTCTGCCCAGCTTGTCGGGACCTCATGCTCTGGCATCTTGGCATCGACCTCTTTTTGAGGGCGTGATAGTGTGGTAAAATTCTACTATATGTAGTATTTTGCCATATACAAAATTTATATTAATATATCAATATGTTAACTAGATATATCTTCATTAATGTGGATATTTCCTACACTTATAGCCATTCCGGCACCCACTCCCATTCTGCATAATCCTTAATATCTTCAATAGGTTACCAGAAAAAACCAAGAATGGCACATCCTTTGCTCTAAAAGAAGGCAAAACTGCAGAAACACCTTGTGAATGGAATAGGTAATTTTTTAAGGAGGCTTCGTCATGGCAAAGAAAAGCGAGATGTCAAAGTTTAAGACTGTGCCCAATGGTGAGGAAAAGTGCATCTGGATGGAGGCCGGCGTTATTGACTATAAATTGTGTAACTATTACTACAATTGCAATGCCTGCCCCTTTGATAGGGCCATGAAGCAAGCCGCAGATAAGAATGTGGCGGCACGGCTTCAGGGTCTGGAACCCACGGGCAAGAAGGCCAATATCATTTCCTGGCAAGAAAAAATGAAAAAACGGCCAGGGCTGCAGCGTGAGTGTCGCCACAGCCTCACCGGCAGGACTTCTTTCCGGCTCTGTCCCTATGAATACGAGTGCTCCACCTGCGAGTTTGACCAGATGCTAGAAGATAGCTGGCAGATGCAAATTCCTGCTCGCTTAGCCAGCATCCCCCAGGTGGATGGCTATGGACTTCCCGAGGGCCATTTTTTCCATATGGGGCATGCGTGGGCCAGGATTGAGCATGGGGGTCGCATCCGTATTGGCCTGGACGACTTCGCCCTGAAGATCTTTGGCCCCATGGACTCGTTAGATCTGCCTTTAACTGGCGAGGAGGTCAAGTTCAGTGAGGTCGGTCTTGCCTTTAAGAGGGCGGGTAAGGAAGCTCAAGCCCTTTCTCCTCTCACCGGTGTGGTTGCTGCAGTAAACTATCAGGTCACGAAAGAGCCCATGGTAATCAAAGAGCAGCCCTACAACGAAGGCTGGCTGATGGTTCTGGATCCCACAGAGATGAAAAAAGACTTGAAAAACTTACTTTACGGCCAGGAAAGTACCGAGTGGATCCAAGCGGAGCATCAAAAGTTGATGGAAATGGTCAGTGCAGTGGGAATGACCTACGCTGATGGTGGCCCCGTTGATGATGTTGTGGGCAGGGTGCCCGACCTGTCGTGGGACAAGCTGACTGAAGAGTTTCTGCGCACCTAGACTAGGCTGATCCTGGAAAGAAAAACCCGGCTGAAACAATCCAGCCGGGTTTTTTCATTCAAGACACCTTATTTACTAGGCACTAGGCACTATTTAAAGGAGTCAGAATCCAGGGGAAAAGAATAAAAACAACAATTACTTTCTACTGGCTACTGACTCCTAGATCGTGAATTCTTCTGCCTTGCGCCCTGCGCCTTGGGCCATCTACTCTATGCCCCATGCTCTATGCCCCATGCTCTATGCTCCATGCTCTTCAGCGCAGAGCGCCCTCCCAGTCCCCTTCCTTCCAGTGAGCGGCATCGGCAAGCTCATAGAGCAATCGGGCCGATTTTTCGTCCCGATGCTCGAAAGCCTGATCGCGAATAAAGCTGTACATCTCGAGAGTGACTTCATCCTGACCGCTCACCTCTCCCGATTTCCTCTCAAAAATACAATAGGAAAGGTAGGATTCAAAATCACTGACAGTGGGTTCGTTTTGACATCTTTCGAAAAATGACTTAAATTCCATGAGACCTCCTAATAAAAGAGTAAAGAATCCGGACCCAAAGGACTGTGGACTTCCCCCTGAGGGGGCTCCCATACTCTTTTCCCCTTGCGGTAGTCTGCTGGAGTGATGGAGTTCAGCAATTTTATATTTTAGAATGAAGATTTCAGATTTAACTAAGTTGAGACTACGAGGTTCTCAAATCTGCAACCTACAATCTTAAATCTTAAATATCAGGGCTCCAATACTCCAAAAGACCTCGCACCTGTACCGGCAAAGCCATTCAACTATGACCTAGTACCAAGGATCAGGTTTTCGATGTTGAATAAAACAAGACTGCCATAAGGCCAAGTGTACCAGAAAGCGTGTTTTGTCCAAAGAAAATATCCTCACCCATGCCCACTCAGTTAGCACCAAGACAACAATTGTGCCTCAAACCACTATTTTTGCGAAAACATAACGGATATACTATAATTCTTAGCTGAGTCACGTCACACGGATGGCTGGTTGTTTTTCTCTCCGTGTTCCGCTTATCTGCTCTGAGGCCGACGTCTTGACACGGATAGCAATGACCGGCTTGAAGCTTCACAATCGCATTACCCATTGTTAACAAGGACTTACCCATGAAATCACGAGATACTGGGAGCGTTTCTGAGACAGCAACTTCACAGGATCCCGCCACCTTTAAAGAACTTAGTATTCAATTAGATTACGCACACCTGGATGACTTTCCTGATCCTGTTGTGGTGGCTGACAGCCAACGAAGATTAGTCTACCTGAATCAGGCAGCAGAAGAACTCCTCGGTTACTCCTTAAATCATCAAGACAATTACCCCAGGTGCAGCGAAATTTTAGAGATTGAGATGGAGAGTGAGCACCACTGTTTCATTGAGCACTGTCTGATAAATCACAAAGATGTGGACCGGCTTTCTCTTCGTCTGTTGAACGGTCGAGGTGAATGGTCAAACCTGTCCGCAAGTGCGACGGTCATAAGGAGCGCGGACCAAACCGTCGCCGGTTGCTTTGCTATACTTAGAGATATTAGGTCGGACCTGGAAGCTCAACCTGAGATCCAGACTCAACTCGCCACTCTCGAAGGCATCCTCGACCGTTTTCCCACGCCCTTTTTCACTGTCGGTCCAGACCTTACCATGACCCACATGAACCACCTGTTGGAAGAGCTTACGGGTTTCACCCGGGAGGAAGTGATTGGCAAGTTGACCTGCGCCGAGGTGCTCAATACCGTCCACTGTCACCGGGAAGATTGCTTGTTGCGCCTGGCCATGGAGGGACAAGAGCCCATCGCAGGGGTGCGACGCTTCGTCAGAGACCGAGAGGGTCGGGACATTCCTGTGGTAGTCAACGCCTCTATCATCACTGATCCGGCAGGGAAGGTCATTGGAGGTTTCGAGGCCATTCGCGATATCACCCCTATTGTGGAGGCGGAGGAAAAGCTCAAACAACTAACGGAAATGACCCAAGAGGGCATTCTCATGTTGGACGAGACCCAAAGCGTCATCTTCGCCAACTCGAAGATGGGAGAAATCGTGGGAATCTCCAAAGAGGAACTTATAGGGAGGAAAGCGAGCGACTTTCTCTCGCTTCAGCACCAAGAAATGATAATGGACCTACAGAAGAATGTGGATTTAGAAGAGAGTGAACACTTACGCTTTTGTAGCACCATCCAGCCTACAGATGTACCTGCTGCAGACCAACGCAGCTTTGAGACCTGTATGGCTGTTTCTCGTGTCGGCAAAAGCGTCCTCACCTATATGTATTTCCGAGACCTCACCGATAGAATTGACATCGAGCGCCAGCTGAGAAAGGCGAACAGTTTTCTCAACAACATCATCCAGAGCTCGGTAGATGGTATCGTGGTGGTTGACACTAGTGGCAACGTTCTCATATTCAATGAAGGGGCTGAACGTATTCTGGGATATAAGGCTCAAGAAGTCATAGGTTACCCGGAGGTTTTTCGACAGTTTTATGATCCCGAAACAGCCCGGGAAGTTATGCGAAGGATGCGTAGCAACGAATACGGCCCACCAGGCAAATTGAACACCTCTCGCATCACCTTCGTCGGCAAGGACGGTGAGGAAGTCCCGGTAAATTTTTCCGCTGCCATCATAAAAGAGGGCGCCCGGGAGATTGGCAGCGTAGGTATATTTTCTGACCTCCGTGAACATGAGCGCTTGCGCGGGGAACTGGAAGAGGCCCAACGGCAAGTGGTGCAAGCGGCAAAAATTGCCTCCCTAGGTCGGCTAGCTGCGGGTGTGGCTCATGAAATCAATAATCCCCTGGCCGGCATTCTAATTTACGCTGATATGCTGATGAAGGAAGTAGACGATACTCCCTCTTTACGCCAGGATTTAGAAGAGATCATCAACCAAACCCTGCGGTGTAAAGAGATTGTCACCCGGCTCCTGGAATTCAGCCGACAGTCATTGGGTGAAAGGTGTTTGTTTGATGTCAATGAGCTCATCCACCAGAGCGCTAAGCTTCTGAGACATCAAGCCCTGTTTCATGACATCGAGCTTATTTTAAACTTGCAAACCGATCTGCCACAAATGTTGGGAGATCCCGGAGAGATCCAGCAGATTTTCACAAACCTCATGCTCAACGCAGCAGACGCTATGGAAGGAAAAGGGAGACTCACTATTAGCAGCCTCTGCGACCAACAGTCTGATCAAATTGTCTTGAAGTTCGCCGATACTGGTCCGGGAGTCTTGCAGGAGAATTTTGACAAAATATTTGAACCTTTCTTTACCACCAAATTGCCGGGCGAGGGTACCGGTCTGGGATTATCTTTGGTCTACGGTGTGATTCAACGGCACGGGGGAACGATAGAGGTGGAGAGCCCTCAGGGGGGCGGAGCCGTCTTTCTGATCAAACTCCCATTGGCAGCCCCGGAAAAGCTTCCCGAGGCTATAGAGATCTGAGGCCCTCGCAGGAAACGATTTCATCTCTGTGGAGAAAAAGCCGCTTTATCATGACTGATTACAAGGTATTAGTGGCAGACGACGAAAAAGTGGTGAGAGACGGCTGTAGCCGCATCCTCAATCCGGAGGGGTACATTGTGGTGACGGCAGCCAATGGCCAGGAAGCTCTAGACAAATTAGCTGCTCAGCCCGTCAACGTCATCCTCTGTGATCTGAAGATGCCGGTGATGGGAGCCTTGGAAGTTCTGGAGGAGACCGGTGCCCGCTATCCCGACATACCGGTAATCATCATCACCGGTCACGGCACAGTGGAGAGTGCAGTTGAGTGCATGAAAAAAGGTGCCTACGATTTTGTGACCAAACCTTTCAGGGCAGACCATCTTGTCCTCATTGTACAAAGAGCGCTGGAAAAACAGAATCTGGAAAGAAGAGCGCGCCAACTCCAAGACGAGAGGGCAAGGAACCTCTATGATCTCGCCACTGAGCAAAGCCGTCTTCGCACCATTGTCAATTGCATGGCTGATGGCGTATTGGTGACCAATCGAGAGCTCGAGGTTGTTCTCTGCAACCCGGCTTTAATGAGACTTATGGAACTCTCGCCTCCCCCGGCTCAACCCGCTCCGCTGACAGACTTTTTGAATGATGATGTTCTTGTCGAGGCCCTCTGTAACCCTTTGGCTCGGGCCAGCACTGAAACAGCCTTCATCTCCCAAGAAATCCAACGGGGACAAAACCATCTCCGGGCTGTATCGGCTCTTGTATATGGCCCAGACCGCCAAGTGCTTGGCACCGTAACCGTGCTGCATGATATCACCTCGCTTAAAGAGATCGACCAAATGAAGTCGAATTTCGTTCATCAGGTCTCCCATGAGCTTCGCGCCCCTCTGTCTGCAATTAAACAGCAACATACGGTGATTCTCGAAGGCTTGGCTGGAGAATTAACCGTGAAACAACAAGAGCTTCTTAGCCGGGCTCAAGCTAGGATGCAGGGTCTACTGGACATGATCAATGATCTCCTTGACGTTTCCAAGATCGAGAGCGGCCACGCAATCCAAGAGCAAGTGCCACTCAGGCTGAATGAAATATTAGAAGAGACTGCAGTTCTGATGAGAGAAAAGGCTGCCGAACAAGGGATTGCCCTCAAACTCGAACTCAAACCTGAACTGCCAATGATCCAGGCCGACCCGAGAAGCATGGAGGAGGTCCTAACCAACCTACTCAGTAACGCCATCAACTATTCTCCGGATGGGGGAACAGTGACGGTCTCGGCCCTTTCTCATGGAGAATATTTGGAGGTCCGGGTAAGTGACACAGGCATCGGCATCGCTCAAGACGAAATCCCTAGAATTTTTGACAAATTCTATCGGATTAAACATCCGGAGACCAGAAAGGTCGTTGGCTCTGGTCTGGGTCTTTCTATAGTGAAAGGAATAATCGAGGCGCACCGAGGTTCCGTGGAGGTGGAAAGCGAACCAGGGGTCGGTACAACCTTTCGGGTGTTGCTTCCCACGGTTTCACCATCCAGTCTGGAGATCTAACGTGCTTTACTGATTTGCGCATTTTGGGAGAATTGCAAAGATTCCGGGACGGTATTGCCATGGATAATCCATACTCGCAGGTATTAGTTGTAGATGATGAGGCGGTGGTGCGTACCGGCATTGCCCGAGTGCTGGAAGGACAAGGATTGTCTGTAAGAATGGCCGCCGACGGCAATAGTGCCTTGGAGATAATGGAAGCAGAAACAATCGACATCGTGCTCATCGATATCAAAATGCCTGGTATGGACGGAATTGAGGTTCTCAAACATATACACACCAACTACCCTGAAACGGCGGTGATTATGATTACCGGCTATCCAACAATCGAGACGGCGGTGGAGTCCATCAAGCTGGGAGCCATAGATTACCTGACCAAGCCTTTCCGGGTTGATGAACTTGAAGCACTGGTGTTGAAAGCGCAGGAGCAGTTGATCCAGGGGAATCTATCCGTGTCGTCCCTGATTCAAGATGACCAGGAACAGCTCATCCCTTCTATTGTTGGGAACAGCCCTGCTATGCGCGAGGTTTTTTTTAAGATCAGGCGGGCTGCTCCAAGTGACAGTACAATGCTTCTGACCGGTGAAAGTGGCACCGGTAAAGAATTGGTAGCCAGAGCCATTCATGCCCTGAGCCCGCGTAAGGTAAATGAGTTTGTTCCAGTGGATTGTTCAGCTCTGGTGGAATCTCTGCTGGAAAGTGAGCTTTTTGGCCATGTCAAGGGATCTTTTACCGGTGCATTTCAGACCAAACATGGGCTGTTCGAGTTGGCCAACCACGGCACCTTTTTCTTTGACGAAATTTCCAATCTGAGCCTCAACATCCAGGCCAAGCTTCTGAGAGTGATCCAAGAGCGTGAATTTATGAAGGTCGGTAGTCAAAAGCGAATTAAGCTGGACATTCGTATCATCGCCTCAACGAATCGTGACCTGCAAGAGACAATAAAGGACGGCACTTTTCGCGAAGACCTCTACTATCGACTCAGTGTTGTCCCAATCCGTTTACCTCCCCTACGTGAGCGAACCGCAGACATACCCATGCTTGTTGAACATTTCATTGACAAGCACAACCAAATGAGCGGGCGTCAAGTTCAGGGCATTTCTAGAAGGGCCTTAGAGACACTGTCCTCTTATTCCTGGCCCGGAAATGTCAGGCAGTTGGAGCACACCATCGAGCGTATTCTGATTTTGGAAGATTGCGAGGTTATTGAACCCGAGCATCTTCCTGCCATCATTACCCAGCGACAGGGTGAATTCCAGGTATTTTCCGAAGAAGGGTTCACCCTGGAGGAACTTGAAAAACGCTATATTCAGTTCATCCTGCGCCGCACCAAAGGCAAACGTCAAGAGGCGGCCCGTGTTTTGGGGATCAACCGCAAGACCCTCGGTACGAAAATCAAGAAATACAATTTACGGGTAAATTGGTAACGCATGGGGCATTTTTACCCAAAAATTCAATTATCTCATAATATTCATATGTTAACATGATACTACCGCACTCGATGGGGTATGTTCTCCCCTTTTCCCTCTCTTGATCCGTTTGACCACGAAAATATATCTATTTGAAATAACTGCTTTTTAATTACTCACCCAAACTGGGCACAAGGTTTGCTTTAGAGCAGACTGAATGTCGGCATCCCGGTCTTTTCGGTCTTTTCCTTTCATCAACTCTGTGGACAACCATGGAAGAGTGTCAAACCTTACTCATTGCAGAGCCAGGCAAGGATCTTTCAGCCACTCTTGCTTCATGGCTGTCTGAGAAGGGTTATAGAGTTAAACAAGTTGATACCATCAAGGATGTGCTGCTCACCGTTCAGGGTGAAAAGATCCATGCCTTGCTCATGGATGTATGTTTACCTGAGAGCATGGGAACTGAAGCCATCTCTATCATTAAAGGTTTGCGTCGAGACCTCCCTATTATCGTGACCACCGACGAGAACAATCCTCAACTGGAAAGCAGTATTCGACAGAAGGGTATTTTCTACTACCATGTGAAGTCTTTTGGCATAGACGAACTCATGCTCGCCATAAATAACGCTATGGCGCGCTCGTCACGTTAGCACCAGATTACAGGGGGAAATTCCATGCATTTAAGGGAAAAAATCAAGTCGGGAGAATTCCTGGTATTTGCGGAGATGGAGCCACCGAAAGGGGTGGATGTTTCCGCCTTGGTGGCCAGCGCCACCAAAGTGCGAGGGAAAGTGAACGCTTTCGTAGTCCCGGAAATGAGCAACGCGGTCATGAAGATGAGTTCCCTGGGTTTTTCCATCTTGCTCCAGGGTAAAGGTTTGGAGACAGTGATGCAGGTTTGCTGTCGGGATCGTAACCGTTTGGCCCTGCAGGCTGATTTACTTGCTGCTCAGGCTCTGGGCGTAGCCAGCGTCATGGCCGTCACCGGGGAGGATCCCAGCTATGGTGATCACCACAAAGCCCGCGCCGTTTATGACATCGATCTTATTGAGCTCCTGCAAGCCATTCAAACTCTGCGGTCGGGTAAGGATATGGCGGGCGTCGAACTGAGAGGCTCTCCCGAATTTCTGGTGGGTTCAACCATCAATGTTGGAGCAAGTGGTGGTGCCCTTACTCTTGAGTTAGAGGAATTGGACAAAAAGATGGCAGCTGGAGCTGAGTTCTTTGTGACCTCCCCAGTATTTGACCTGGAATTGTTTGCTCGTTTCATGAAAAAGGTGGTGGAGCGCAAAACAAAAATCATTCCCCAGGTGCTGCTGCTGAAATCGGTGGGCATGGCCCGTTACATTGATCGACATCTAGATCAAGTGCACATCCCCGCCGATCTGATCAACCGCATTCAAAAGGCAGGAGACAGGGTCCGCGAATGCATTCTCATCGCAGCGGAACTCGTAGCAGCCATTAAAGATGCGGGTTACCCGGGAGTTTATCTCTCCACCCTAGGCTGGGAAGAAAAGCTTTCGGATATTTTGGATGGGGCTAAATTGTAAATATTTCAACATCATAAGTGGGAAAGGCAACTATGCAGAACAAAAAGGACGCAAACGTAGCTCAGCTTGGCGGTGAATCCAGTACTGTGGGTTCTGTGATGGTCGTGGGCGGCGGTGTTGCCGGAATTCAGGCCGCACTAGACTTGGCGGACTCTGGATACTACGTCCACCTGGTGGAAAAGTCATCCGCCATCGGTGGAGTAATGTCCCAACTGGACAAAACCTTCCCAACGAATGACTGTTCCATGTGTATTATCTCACCCAAACTGGTTGAGGCCGGCCGACACCGCAACATTGAACTGCTAACCCTGAGCGAGTTGACCGAACTCGAGGGTGAGGTTGGGAATTTCAAGGCTAAGGTTCTCCAACATCCCCGTTTTATTGATATGGAGAAATGCACCAGTTGCGGTGACTGTGCCGATGTCTGCCCTGTCATTTTGGAAAATGAGTACGACCAGGGACTCTCCACCAAAAAAGCGACCTACAAACGCTATCCTCAAGCTGTTCCCGGCACCTATGCCATCGAAAAACTTGATCGCTCCCCTTGCACCAATGGTTGCCCAAACCATGTTAACGCTCATGCCTATACGGCTCTCATTGCCGAGGGGAGATACCGGGAAGCCATGGGGGTAATACTCCGGACGCTACCCTTGCCAGGTGTCATTGGTCGCATCTGCCCTCATCCCTGTGAGACTGAATGCAGGCGGGGCGAGGTTGATAACCCCATTTCCATTTGCGCTTTGAAACGGTTTGTGGCTGATCAGGTTGATGTTGAAGACCTGCCGATCCCTGAGATCGAAAAGCGTGAACAAAAGGTGGCAATTATTGGCTCCGGCCCGGCAGGACTCACCTGCGCTTACTTCCTTGCCTTGAATGGCTACCAGGCCACAATATTTGAGGCCTTGCCGGTGGCTGGGGGCATGCTGCGGGTGGGAATCCCTGATTATCGGCTACCACCAGAGGTCCTGGACAAGGAGATTAGGGCCATAACCCGCCTCGGGGTTGAGATCAAACTCAACACCGCTCTTGGCCGAGACGTGACCATGGAAAGTCTTTTCACCGAGGGCTACCAAGCTATCTATCTTGCCATCGGTGCTCATAAAGATCTCAGACTGAATATCCCAGGCGAGGAAGCAGATGGTGTTCAATCCAGCGTCGACTTTCTCCGCCAAGTCAATTTGGGTGAACTTACCAAGTTGGAGGGGCGGACGGTGATCGTGGGCGGCGGGAACGTTGCCATTGATGCGGCTCGCTCTGCCGTGCGCATGGGAGCGGAGAAGGTCACTATTCTCTATCGCCGTACTCGAGCGGAGATGCCCGCATACGAGCACGAAGTGGAAGATGCTCTGGCCGAGGGCATAGAGATTCAGAACCTGGTAGCACCCAAAAAGATTATCACCACGAAAGGCCGAGTCTCCGCCATTGAGTGCCTCCGTATGGAACTGGGTGAACCGGATGAGTCCGGCAGGCGTCGTCCCATTCCTCTTGATGGTAGCGAATTCGTTCTGGATGTTGAAAACATCATTCCTGCAATCGGCCAGCAGCCTGATGCTTCTTATCTCAGTGAAGTGGCAGGAATCGAACTAAGCCCTCGCTCTACCATTATGGTGGATCCCGTAACCTATGCTACTGGCAGGGAAGGCGTATTTGCCGGCGGTGATGCCCACACCGGTCCCTGGGT
>JASFGC010000022.1:0-19705 GCA_050123975.1 Syntrophobacterales bacterium
ACCCAAATCTGGGAAAGACGAGAGGGACAAATTTACGGCAGGAAGGAGAAAACACCCGATTGCTTAGTGATCATTGATTCTTCCGGCAGCATGGTGGATCCCCGCACCCACCTGTCGTATGCGGTTTTGGGTGGAGGCTGTGCCGCGGATGGTTACCTGCGTCATGATGCCAGGGTGGCAGTTTACAACTTCAGTGATGCCCCTGCCGGCGGCAAGGAATATCTGCCTTTTACCCACAGTCGCTCGCTCATCTACCAGGTCTTGTGTCGGTATTTCGGTGGAGGTACGGCTCTTGACCTCGAAGAGGTCACCAGTGTTGCCCAAGAGAGCGAGGCGGACATCTTTTTGATCACCGACATGCAGATCACCAACCTGGATCAAACTGTATCCCGGTTTGCCCAATTGAAAAACCGGGTGACCGCTGTTCATGTTGGCAAGAAGAGCGGTGCCCTGAGGTTCATAAAGGCCTCGGTGAAGAACCAAAACATCTCAGTTTTTGGGGTGAACGACACCAATGATATCCCGCGAATCGTTCTCGGGAGCGTTCGCAACTATCTTGCAATAGAATAGAAATTATGGAAGTGTGATGTGAGATGTGGGATGTGAGATGTGGGATCTGATGTTCTATCCAGATTCAAGCATCCAGTATTGAACATCGAGTATCCAGTATCCAGTATCCAGTATCCAGCATCCGGTATCCAGTATCTAGCATCAAGCATCGAGCATCCAGACTTCATGAAAATCGCCTTCATCTCAGACATACATGCAAACCTCGAGGCTCTCGAGGCCGTACTTGACGAGATCGACAAAGAAAATATCTCGCTGATCGTTAATCTCGGCGATTTGGTTGGCTACAATGCCAGCCCAAGAGAATGCGTTGATTTGGTGAAAGAGCGGCAAATCATCAGCATTCTGGGCAATCATGACCGGGCTGCCATCAAATTGAAATTCGCCGAAGGATTCAATATTTTGGCCTATCAGGCGTTGGTTTGGTCTTCCAAGAGCTTGGCGCCGGAACATAAGCGATTCTTGAAGGACCTAAAACACACCAGGTTGCTCTGGGACCGCTATCTCCTCTTTCACGGCGCTCCTGGAAATCCGGACGCCTATCTTTCTTTTCTCTTTCAGGCCAAGAAGGCCTTTAACTATATGCGCAAGAAAACACCTGGAGTGCGGATCGGTTTTTTTGGTCACACCCACCATCGTGCCGTTTGGCAGAGGGATGTGCGGGGGAAGGTCTCACGGTTGGAAATGTCCCAGGATGATTTGCTGTTGGATCCGGAGCAAATGTATCTTATCAATCCGGGTAGCGTGGGGCAGCCTCGCCAGAAGCAGTGGAAAGCATCTTATCTTATTTTCAGCAACGAAATGGAAACCATCCAGTTTAGATCTGTTGCTTACGATCTGCACTCAGCCCAAGCCAAAATCCGTGCAGCTCAACTGCCGGAATACCTGGCAGAACGACTTGAGACTGGAGTGTGATTCTTATCTTTCCAGGGGGGAATCATGAGGAACACTTACCAGAAGGAATGCAAACTTAAGGACGGCTCCGTTGTGCTACTTCGCCCATTGGTGGCTGAAGATCGTGAGGGACTCATCACGTTTTTCCAGTCACTCCCGGAGGAACTGCGGCTCTACTTACGTCACGATGTCACTGACGAAAACATTATCAAATCTTGGACCGATAACATCGATTACGACCACGTTTTTCCGATCCTCGCCTTCGCTGATGATCGGATTGTGGGTGACGTTTCCATGCATCGTATTCCTTTCGGCTGGAAAAGACATATCGGCACCGTACGTGTGGTGGTAGATCCTGACTATCACGACAAGGGGCTAGGAACCCTGTTGATACATGAGATTGTGGAGTTGGCTGCCGAGTTCGGATTGGAGAAACTCTGGGCAGAGCTTCCTCTTGAAATGCCGGCGGCCATCGCCGTTTTCCGCAAGGCAGGGTTTTCCAGCAAGGCGGTAGTGGAGGGCCTGGTAAAAGACCTTCGCGGTCGCAATACGGATGTGGTCATAATGGTGTGCGACATCGGCACCCAGTATGACTTCTAATCAGTGTGGTTGCTGTAAGGATAGGGTTTCAGGTGTCGGGTGTTAGTCAGGTAACGGGTGTCAGGATTAAAGGTTTCAGGTTTCAAAAAAAAATAAGAGGTCAAACCTGAGACCTCTTGGTGCAGAGCGGCAGCGGGGAACACTACTTGCCCCGCCGGAACCCTTGAGGCCAGGGCGGGATCACTGAAACCTGACACCTTATTGATGTCCATCCTTGCGCGGAGCCCGCATGGTTAGTTGGAAGATTCCCACAAAACAGATAGCAATGATGCCCATTAAACCCATCCGGCGAACTCCCTCCAGGCTACTGGTACCGGTTAAATAACGGATCAGCACATACCTGGGATCAAGTTCTACAGATTTGTTGAAATCTGCGTCGGATTCCTTTTCGTGTCCAAGCTCCAGAAGGGCCTTGGCTCTGGTTCTATATGCTGTGGCAGTTGTGCGTTCGTCCCCCCGCAAACTGATAGCCTCGGTGGAGTCGCTCACAGCCTCTGTTGCCATTCCTGCCAGACGGTATGCTTCTGCCCGAAAGCCATAGGCACTCGCCACTCTCGGATCCAGTTCTATAGCCCGGTTGAGATTGTCGATGGCAGGCTCCAGCTCTTCCTTTTTCAAATGAGCCGAGCCCCGCATCCGGTAAGCATCCGCTCTATGAGGATTGAGCTCTATGACTCTGGTGTAATCCCGGATGGCTTTGTCGTAGCGTCGTTGGTAATAGTAGTGGAATGCTCGCTTTTCGTATGCTTCCACGAGGTTCGGATTTAGCTCCAAAGCCTTGGTGAAGTATCCCACCCTTTTGTTCGCCAGGGAACTCTCCAGGCCACGTTTGTAGAAAAACATAGCGTCCTGCGCCCAGGCCACTGAAGTGGTTACCATCATATATGCAAGTACAGTGAGTAGCAGTTTTTTCATGATCCCGGACTCCTTCCAGCGCCACAATGCAAAGTTTCTTGTTTCCCGTCACCCGATGAACTTGTCAGTTAAGGTCGCTGGGTGCCAATGTCAAGAGAAGCAATTTCCCTGCCAGGTTTTTTTTTACAACCGAGATTGGGAAAAAGTAAAAGAACTTAGGCGGAAACGCGGGGACAAATTTGGAGCGATCCGGCGGTGGAGCGCGTCAGTAATGCAGCAATGGAGTGATTGATTTGACCCTCATGTTTCATTTATTGCCGAATTCAGGAAACGTTTCCAGTATAGTTTCTTTAAGTATGCCTGCATCAGCAAACCTTTCTTTCGGGTCTTTTTTGAGGCACTTCAGGATAATCCCCTCGAGTTCAGCCGGAATATCAGGCTCGACCTCTCGAGGTGGCCTTGGTTCTGTGGTGAGGATTAAATCCATCAGTATTTTTTCATTGTCGTGGTAAAAAGGCAGGTATCCTGTGTAGATTGCATACATCACTATCCCCAGGGCCCAGACGTCACTGGCGATTTGGCTTTCACCTGAAATCTGTTCAGGAGACATGAACGGCCTAGACCCCACCATGGTACTGCTAATGTCCTTTTCTTTCAGCTCCTTGGCCACCCCGTAGTCAAGGAGTTTTACAACAGAGTCTCGCCGGACCACAATATTCTCTGGCTTGATATCTCGGTGCACTATCCGGTGCTTGTGTGCATGGGCCACAATGTCCATTAACTGGAGAAGAATTCTTTCCTTTTCATTCTTTTCAAGCGGACCCTCCAGAAGTTCCCGGAGGCTTGGTCCTTCCACAAATTCCTGGATCAAAACCACCCGGCCTCGTTCCTCTACAACATCGATGATCTTAGTACTATTGGGATGGCCTTCCAACTTTCTACAGATCGCTGCTTCTTTCCGGAACTGGTTGTTGAGCTTCTTGCTGGTGGGGATTTTGGCCACGTAATACGGAGCACGGCCTTCCCTTTCACTATCGCGCACTTTCCAGACTTCTCCAAAACTACCTAACCCTAAGCGCTCAACCTTCTCGTAGCGCTCGGCGATTAATTCTGTCATCTTCATGAGAGAGAAAAAATCAGCACCGTAGGGTAGAACTCGTGGCACCAAATGCCTGAGGAACCTGCCAAAAAATCTCCGCTCCTCGGGATATTCCTCCAAAGATTCCGCGGCTTCAGATTCTTCGGCCACTTCTACATTGTAGCCCTCATAGCCTGCAATGCCGCCACGTTCATCACGCACCACGCGGCCGCTGAGCAGCATGGTGATTTTCTCACCATTTTTCCGCTTGAAGTTAACTTTCAAATTATCCACATGCCCTTGGCTCTCAATAATCTCCCGAAAATTCTGGCGATCCTGGGGATCAAAGTAGAGATCATTTTCAATGTCGATCTTCATAAGTTCATTTCTGTCGCTATAACCCAAAAGCCTGACAAGATTATGATTTACATCCAGAAATCGACCTTCTCGGGTGCTCAGAAACAGTCCGTGCTGTTCACCATCAAAAAATTCTTTATATCGAGAAATGACCTCCCGCCTCTGTCTCTCTTGGTGGCGAATTCTGGCTAACACCCCTACCCTGCGAAGTAAAAAGTCCTCGCTGGCAGCCTTAATCAGGTAATCTGCCGCTCCCATCTGCAACCCCTGGGCTGCGTACTCCTCATCGAATTTCTCCAGAAGAATGAGAACCGGCAGATTTCTTGTTGTGCCTCGCTTCTTCAAATCCCGGAGAATTTGTAAGCCGTTGAGACCAGGGCTCTGGATTGCCAAGAGCACAACTTCAGGATAGAGGTCTTGGGCTAGCCTCAAGCCGTCTTCGCCGTTGCCGGCCACAACCACCCGATAGTCTCTATTTTCCAGAACTTTTTTCAAATTCCGGACGTCTTGCTCTCGGGAGTCTATGATTAAGACCCGACGCTTTGTCATACGGTTTGTCTCACCTCGCCCGGATATTTCACGATGGCTTAGTCAGGAATACAGCCTCAGACTTGCCCTGAGATTCATGTCTGCGATTGACACTGAAGTCATTTTAGCATAGATTTCCAAGAAATAGCTAGGAACTAGAGCTCCACCCAGTCCACAGGCTCTTCTGCTATTCTAAGGTACTCTATCTTTTTTCATCCAACAACAGCTCCAAAAGATAGAAAGTGGGGAGAAAATTGAAAATAATACTGGACCACAAAAGGAAAGGCGATAAGTTGATCGTCAATCACACTCAGTTTCATAAATACCTTGAACAAAAGCTCCACGATATGACCAATTTCTTAAGTAATGTCATCACCGCACTCATCATTTTGAGCGTCATGGTGTTTATCCAAACCTTTAAGGCCTCTGACATTTATCTGTACGGACTCATCCTGCTACCCTTGATAGCCCGCGGTTTTATCTATAACAAAATATCAGCCAACCTACACAAAAAATTTGCAGAACTCGTCGAACTCTAACCCGGATATTTCATGAATTGCTGTCGCGAGACCACGAAGATGGACGTGCCACCTGGCAACCGCAGGGTGTTAGTTCCGAGGCGTACCTGGATGGTACGTCGCAGGAGCCGACAGCTGAGGACGCCAGGAAGGACGGCCATATCCGTGGTCGCAGCAAGTGATTCATGAAATATCCGGGCTAAGAAAGGGCTGAGAGAAATATGAAATCCGGAGTATCTTCCTTGTACGTTATGAGCTTAACCTCTGAAGAGATCATATATGCTTGTCTGGCAATAATCTTAATCGTAACCGTCGGTTGCGGCTTTACCCGCTTCTTCTCCGGGAGCTTTGCTAATCCGCCCCCCGAGGACGGTGTTGATTTTGATTACAACGCTTTCAACCCCATTACCAATCTTGACATCGTCGGCATCGTTGTTTTCCTCACGGGAGGATTCGGCTGGGGAAAGCAGGTGGACGATCAAGAAATCAGATTCAAGCACCAGAAGCTTGGGTGGCTCCTCATCTCTCTTATTGCCCCGTTCACCAGTATTGTCGTTGCTCTAACAGTAGCCTTTGTCCAGCAGACCTTCTGGACAGACCGTGTCGTTGAAATTTTAATCGAGGTGAGCATCACGGTGAGCGCCTACCACCTTCTGCCCATCCCTCCCCTGGCCACTTCAAGATTACTCTACCTGTTCGTGCCTCTGAGCCATGAGCGTGTCTGGAGGCTATTCTCTAAGGCTGGGCCGTTCATCATTTTGGCAATGGTGCTTTTCGATCGCTTTTCTGGAGTACCATTTCTCAGGGAAGCGATGGCACCCGTGATTGACGGTATCAGTAGGTTCGCGGCGTATCATTAAGCGAGGTACAAGGTACAAGGCCCAGGGCGCAAGGAAAAAACTAGGAGATAGGAGTCAGGAGTCAGGAGTCGATTCGCCAAATCGATAAAACCCTTAAAGTCGTTAAAATCGGTCAAAGCGTATGATCGCGGCTGAAAGCCGCTCCCACCAATACTGTGAGTCATTTGCCTTCGGCGTCATTGGGTCACTACGCTTACGCTGTCATTTGTTGTAAGATGAAATTTGGACCTCCCAACGAAAGAATCCAGTAGTAGTCAGCCACTAGTTTAGAAGAACTCAATTTTTCGTGCTTTTCTCCTGAATTCTGGATTCTGACTCCTGACTTCTTGTTTTTAAATCTGCAATCCGCAATCCCCATACTCCATGCTCTATGCCAAAAAAGAAGCGGAAAGGGCTAAACCCTTTCCGCTCTTTTGGTTAATGGTTAAACGTTGACCTAGGTCAGGCCGCGGTCTTTGCCGCCGGCCGTTTCGTCACCAAGGCGATTAAGATCGCCAGGATGAGGAGACCACCAGCAACGTAGAAGGCACCGTCGTAGTGACCTGTCACGTCCCTAATCCAGCCGCCCAGCTTCGGCATGAACGCTCCCAGACCCCAGCCGATGAACACCAGACCGTAGTTGAAGCCCAGGTTCTTGGGACCATAGAAATCGAGCGTGTAGGAGGGCATCAGGGCGAGACCGCCCCCGTATACCCAGTAGGCTATCATGCAGAACAGGAACGCCAGGAAAAGAGACTTGGCCCTGATCACGGTGGGCAGCGCGAACATGCAGACAGCAGCCGCTGCGGCATTCAGTATATAGGCCCTGTCCCTACCGATGATATCAGAGTACTTACCAGTTCCAACACGGCCCGCGGCGTTCAAGGCACCACCAGCGGACACCAAGATGAAGCCTGAGGCCAGCATGGGCTTGATGAACTTGGCGGCGTGGCCAATGATCAGCAGACCCGCCTGGGTGTTCAAGCAGAACAGGAGGATCAAGGCGTAGAACTGCCAGGTCTTGACCATATCTCCCGCAACCCAGTCCACGGTAGTTGCCGTTCCCTTAGCCGCCTGGGCCTGAGTCCACGCTTCAGGCGGTGGGGGTGGTTCGTATCCCGGCTCCGGCCACTTCAGCAGGAGGCCGCAAAAGAAGATGACGATCAGGTAGGCGACACCCAGTACTGTGAAGGATGACGACAGGGACTGATTTACGATCATCCACTTGATCAGCGGAGACACATAGAATGCCGCGCCTCCGTAACCAGCGACCGTCAGGCCCAAAAAGAACCCTCTCTGGTGCGGGCCCAACCATTTGCCGGTTGCGGGAACCGGAGCAGCATAGGCAACGCCCATGGCAATACCACCGCCTACGCCAAATCCCCAGAGAATACCTGCGTAGGATTTAGCGGTACCGGCGATGATCATGCCTATACCCATGGCAAGGGCGCCGATGGTGGCGGATGCTGTCGGTCCATACTTATCCTGAATCTTACCACCGGGGATCATAAGCAGGGCGAAGATCAGAATACAGAGGGATTTGGGGTTGGAGGCTTGCTCCGCAGTCATCGCCCCGGCCCAGCCGTGAGCCAACATATAGCTCTCATCGGTGAGGTATTTCAGCCATACCGACCAGGCGTACAAACAACCCAGACAGAGGTTGATGGTGGTACCAGCGAGAACGGTAACCCACGCTCGTCCGGGAAGGACTTGTACTGGCTGATTATACCCTTTCGCATACTTTCCAAATCCAATGGTCATAATGCTTCCTCCTTAGTTTCTCTCGTCCAGTTTCATCGCTGGTACAATCCCGCCGACCGTCCCGAGCTCAACTCGTCTCTCGCCTGCTGTCTGGTAGGAATTCCTGGACTTCGTACATCGATTCGGATTGAAGCCAGGAATGAGACATTATATGGTACGGAGAAACAAGCAGATGGAAGAGCGGATTATGTTCCTGAGACCATCATCGACACCAGGCTTTGCGCCACGAACCGATCAGATTCGCAGGGTCGAGATGCCTTCTCCCACCGCCTGGCAAACCCGCCTCATGGCTGGGTCCGCCGCGAACAATATTTCATGAATACTGTAATCAGAGCAGTCGAATCTGCGAGATCAGAACGAGTGGTCGCTCGAGGATGAAAGATGACGCACGGCACAGGAGATGGTACCAGCCGACCGGCAGCCCAATAGGAGCTGCCTGCTCTTATCGGACTTTCTTATCACCTCCCTTCGCTGTTTATTATAAACAGAAGCGCCGTTTAAGCGCCTTGCGCCCTAGGTGGTTTGCCTTATCCCGGATGAACTGGTATGTCATTTTTCTCGAACTCTTCGAGCAGATATGAAAATCGGTACAGATAGTAGTTTGATGTGGAAGTGAAACTGAAACCTTTGAAAAGACTATTCTAAATAGGGCGCGTATTGCCTCTGTATTTCACAAAGACTCCGCAAAGTCAAGGAGAAAATCCTTTGTTTTCAGTTTGTTAACTTTTTAACAATCTACGTATTTTCTTAAATTTTCCTCCACGTTAGCTGCAAAGGACAGTTATACGTGTCCAATTTGTGTGTCCAATTTAGTAGTCGCACATAGCTCTCTTTTTTTACAATGAGGAAGGATAAATATTTCAATTTATTAGATTGCTGTTCACAACGGCCAAAATCGAAGTCCTGCTCTTTCGTAGTATTGGCGCTCTGACGATTTCAGAATGAAGATTGCAGGAGCCTGCAAAAAGCACCGTATGAAATTCCGCAATCAACAACCACAAACCGGGAACTGGCCCGAAGGGTGGTAGTCCGCGGGACAAATCTGAGAGAAAGACTCAGGCCGAGAGATCACTTCTGGTCGAGGTGCAGGTGGACGATACCGGGCTTCAGAAAAAACGTGCTCTCCTTCACCTTTTTTTCAAGAGTGGAAAAGGTTATGATCCATTTCTCCTCTACCTCGAGAGCATCCAGGCTTTTTACCGCCCTGAGTTCCACCACCGGACCTACAGCAAAGGCACACTTTACCGCGTTGTTGGAATCAACGCCGATGAGATCTAGGAAACCGCCGTCTCGCATCCGAGGAGGCTTGAAGTCCGGAACCGGCCAAAGGTCAGCCTCCTTTACCATACCGTAAAGAAAACACTTGATTGTCTGGTGAATTACAGGTCCGTGTCGGAAGGGCTGAGGAATACCTGCCAGTTCTGTTTCCAGCGCTCCTTTGAGAGTGCTTTTCAAGGATTCCATGGTGCTATCCTTTCTAGCCCGGATACTAACCTTCGAGATTCAGCCATTTGCTGGCTGAGCGCCCTTTTATCCAGGCTTGGTCTTCTGCAGTCAGACCAGCATCCGCCATTTCCTCGAAATAGCGTTCAGGCAGAATAAGCGGATAATCGCTCCCGAACAGAATTCTCTGAGCGCCAACGATCTTTACTGCGACACTATAGATTGCCGGGTCATAAAGGAATGGGGACGCAGCGGTATCATAAGCAACCTGCGAAAGAACCTCTCGAGCTTCTTTCTTCAGTAACTCATAAACAAAAAGACCTCCACCCCAGTGACACAAAATGAAGCGATTATTAGGAAAGGATCGAATCAACTCATAGATGACTTTTAAGGAAGCCTCGGCCTTGCCGGGATACCAGTGTCCAACTCTTTCATTGGTGTGGAGCATAAGTGGTACGCCGTAGTTTCGACAGCTGGAGGCAATTGGGTCCAGTAGGTCCACAACGCTGGAGTCTAGGACCTCGGTGTAAAAAGCCAACTCACCTACACCCCGCATACCACCAACCAGACAACGCTCCACTTCATCAGCCGCCTGGTTTGCTCTGGGATCAACGCAGACAAAGGGCAGGAGGCGGCCCGGAAAACGGCTAGCAGCTTCCCCCACATAGTCATTGTGGCGTTTCATCAGTTTCGAATCGCTCCAGGGAAAACCGAAAACCACGGTCTGGTCTACTCCTGAGCGATCCATCTGTTCAACCAGTTCAGCTGCACCAACAAGCTTTGCCTTGCTGGAATCATAGAGCAGTTTAAATGCTGAATCTGCTTTGATCAAAGGTTCGCGATCGTCGCGAATGAAAGGTGGGAAAATATGGGTATGGCAATCGATGATCATTTTGGCAGCTTCGCCACTCCCCCTCAGTTCGAGTGATAAAACAGGTAAGCTCGCCACGATTCGGGTGTGTTGCCGATTCGCCGAGTTATCATCAACATCGGATGCCAGCTTGGTCTTTTCGCCTTTTTTATTAACCTCATCCTTGCCTGCCCGGGAGTGCGTCCTCCCTTTTTCTTATTGCACGGCAGACAGCAGGTAACAATATTCTCCCAGGCCGTTTTGCCACCCATTGATTTGGGTATGACATGGTCGTAGGTTAGATCACTGGCATTCATGCTACTGGCGCAATACTGGCACTGATATTTGTCACGAATATAGATATTTTCACGAGAAAAACGGATGGTATGCTTCCGAAAGCGGACGAGATGAACTAATCGCACAACAGCCGGCAGTTGGATGGCCAGAGTGACCGACCTCACCACGCGATCATATGTTTCCAAGACCTCCACTTTATCAAGGGTGAGAAGGGTAATGGCCCTTTTCCAGGAGATTACTCGAAGTGGCTCATAGGTGGCATTGAGCAGGAGAACCCTCTCCATAATTCAGCCCGTTGGATTGCGAGATAACAAGAGATGTGGCAACTGCTGTCGTTTCTCTGCCATTACCATACCAGAGCGAAAATCAAGAAAAACCAGCAGACAAATGTACAACGTCCCCAAACTCACTGGAGAATGGCGCCCTGCTGAAATGCATCAGGAACCACAATCAGTTGTCCATTTCCTGCAGCATGGGAATCTTTACGAAAGCAACGCCCTCCTTCTCGAGCATGTCTTCTTCTTGTTCCGTGGTGACTCCCCTTATATTTCGCTCTTCTGCCTGACCGTAATGAACCTTCAAGGCTTCTTTGGCAAAGCTGTGGCCGACATCTTCGAAGTTTTCCCGGACATATCGACTTACATTGCGCCAGGCCTGGTAAGCCCTCTTCCATCCCGCTTCCGAAGGTGATGTTTTTTTCTGAATAGACACCGGGGAAAGAACTCTTTCAACACGAGTACCGTCGCAACTCGGGCAGGCGATCTTTCCCTGCGCTAATTGCTTCTCGCAATCATCACCGTTATCAAACCAACCTTCAAAGCGATGGTTGTTGGCGCAGCGCAGATCAAATACAATCATGGTGGGCTCTATCCCTTCAGCTTGCTGTAAACACCTGGCGATATGCTCACTCTTTTTGCTGATTGGACTCTACCACATTATTCAGGAAAAGATCAACAACATTGAACAGTTGGCATTGAGCATTTATCATTGCGTATTTCGCATCTGGCATTGCACATTTCTCATCTGTTTACCCATAAGAACTACTTGATGTGGAGTTTGGTCTCCAATTTTACGATGAGTGATATCCAACTGTAAAATGAGTAATGACGAATGCCAGATGTGCAATGGTACTGAAAATCTTTGTCATCACCCAATTTCTGCAGTACTATGCAAGAGCCATGAACGAACAACTTACAAAAACCGCCGTTGACTGTGTTAAGGAGGCCGGAGCTGTTCTGCTGGATTATTACACAAAACTTCAAACGTTGCGGATCCAGTCCAAAGGTCGCTTTGACTACGTAACTGAGGCAGACCTGGCAGCACAGGAAACCATCGTCAAACTGATCCGGAGTCGCCACCCGGACCATGAAATTCTGGCAGAAGAAGACGAACGCAGCTCCGGTCAGAACGCCAGTCGCTGGTTGGTGGATCCACTGGACGGCACCACAAACTTCATTCACGGTTTCCCCGTTTTTGCGGTGAGCGTTGCCCTGCAATATAAGGACGCCATAGTTCTGGGAGCCGTGTACGATCCCTGCCGCCAAGAGCTTTTTCTCGCTCAGAAAGGGCATGGTGCCACTCTGAATGGCAATCCTATTCAGGTTTCCAACCGACAAGAGGTTGATGAAGCTCTGGTAGCCACTGCTTTCCCCTGGAGGGAGAAAACAATTTTATCGCGCTATCTCAGAGGATTTAACAGGGTTTTTGCCAAGGTCAGTGATGTGCGTCGAGGTGGGTCTGCCGCCCTTGATCTCTCCTATGTGGCCTGTGGCCGTTGTGACGGTTTTTGGGAACTCGGCCTCAGTCCTTGGGACATTGCTGCCGGCCACCTTTTGGTGAAGGAAGCAGGAGGATGTATTTCAGATTTCAAGGGAGGCGAAAATCATATCTGGATCGGCGACGTGGTTGCCGGCAATCCGTCCATACACACCTTTTTGTTGGAGATCATTCGAGAGGTGTTTGGAGGTAATGTTTCAGAGCAGAGGGCATAGCAATTGCGGATTTGGGATTGCGGATTGCGGATTTAAGAAAAACAGCAGACAGCGGGCAGCCAGCAGCTGGCAGGAAAAAACTTGGCCGATTGCTAAGAGCTTCGTCCTTAGTAAGTAACGCGTGACTATTGCTCTTTGAGGAAAGCGTAATTACATTGCCAAACGACAAGTGATGGCTGGAGAATTGCCTAATGATGAGGGATTGAGACGATGATTGACCTACCAGAAGGATTGTACGAAGTTGACCAGGCTTACCTTGTGGATGTCAGCAGAAACCGACTGCCTCTGCGCAATGTCACCTTTGAAATCTGGATAGACAAGAAGGGACAGAAGCAATTAAGGGGGCGCGGTCTGATAAACAACTTCAACTTCACTAAGATGTTGCAAGATTCCGAAGATGTGGATCTCGTTCTTCGTTTTTTTGACGACTACTTTCTCTGGCTGAAAGAGCCTGTAATACAGGCCGGCAAAGTCTTCGAACCAGCCACTGAATCCTCTTGCATCTTCACCGTTGGCGAGAGTGTCTCTCCGATGTCTGCAGACAAGTTCATGGAACTCACGGGATTGAAAGAATTAGAAAGTACCGACTAGAAACATTTGCAAGTAGTCATTTATTCGCGCTCGCTCCGCTCCGCTCAGTCCCGCAAGCGGGTTCCCAGTTTGCCTTCGGCGTCATTAGGTCACTACGCTTCGCTGTCATTTGTTGCAAGATGAAATTTGCACTTACCAATGAAAGAATCCAGTGGTTATCAGTCACTAGTTTAGAGGAACTCAATTTTCCTGCTTTTCTCCTGAATTCTGGATTCTGACTCCTGACTTCTTGTTTTAAAATCCGCAATCCGCAATCTCAAATCACTCGCCTTCACCTTGGAACATCTCCTCAGCCGTATTTTGAAATACTTGCAGCGTCTCTTCTCCCCAGAGGCAGAAGACTACTTCTGTGAGAGAAATGTCCTTTTTTTTCAGAGTTTCAGTTACTGCGCTCAGCATAATCCTGGCGCACCGGTCTTTGGGAAAGCCGAATATTCCCGTGCTTATGGCCGGAAAGGTTATACTCGCCAAGCTTTTTTCATTGGCGAGCTTCAAACTGTTCCGAGTGGCATCCGCCAGCTTTTGATCCTCAGCGCCCTCTCCCATGCGCGGCCCGACTGCGTGAATGACATATCGCGCCTTGAGATCACCACCTGTAGTGATCGCAGCTCCTCCCACTGGAGCACCGCCAATGTGGTCGCACTCTTCTTGGATGGTGGGTCCCCCCTTGGTGCGTATGGCACCAGCCACCCCTGCTCCTAAGATAAGGTCTTTGTTTGCAGCGTTGACAATAGCATCGGTATCCATCTCTGTAATGTCGCCTTGCACAAGTACCAGTTGTTTTTCGTTAATGGTCCACTTCATGATGACCTCCTCACTTCAGATAATCTTAGTTTAGCCGGTTCTGCCGGTTAAGCCTGTTGAGTCTGTTACATAGTCTAGACTTATTTCCCTCAACTGGCTAAACGGGCCTAACCGACTAAACTGGCCTAACCGGCTAAACTCAGAGCAGTTACTTTGGCGGCACGAGAATTGCTTTCTACCTGATCCAACTTCAGCTCATGAAGGAGGAAAGACATGCGGCGATTGGCCACCATCGCTTTGACTCTCTTTGCAATCGGTTTGATAGCTACGCCCGCCACTTTGTTGGCAGATAAGAAAACTGTAACCGTAGTTGCGGATGGTTACAGTTACCTGGGCGATAACGATACTATCAAGACTGCCCGCGAACGAGCACTGGCAGAAGCAGAGCGCAATGCTGTAGAGCAGGGCTCCTATTCCTACCTTGAGTCACAAACCACGGTAAAGAACTATCAGGTTACCACTGATGAGATAAAAAGCCAGGTCAAGGGGGTTATAGTCAATAAGAAAATACTTGTGGATGAGATGGAAAAGGAAACACTGCGCTATCATGTCCGTTTAGAGGCGCAGGTTAAATATGGTGACCTCAACACTATGCCGAAGCAGCAGCAGGTATCTGAATATGCTGTTCAAGAACAGCAACCCCAGTCCCAATCCTCTCCTACCCCACAAAAAGTAACACATAGCAAATCCTCACAACAGCAACTTAGCTCTGTTCAAAAAGAGCTCAAACGGTTGAAACATGAGGACCCCCACCACTATATTCGTTTTATGACTCGTATACAGCCAAAAATAAACAACCCAGATGTTGTAATGGAACGGCTTCGTCGAATGAAGGCCAGAGACCCGGGAGCGGCTTATGATATCATGAACATGCTCAACAAAACTCCAGTTAAGAAACGTGGGAAATCAGAGCTGATGATACGGCTGCGATTCATTAAAAAGCATAGACCCCAGGAATACATATATGTAATGGAGATGCTCTTTCCTGAAATTCGACCACGTTCACTGGAGCGATACTGGCTGAAGAAACGAGCAGTCAAGCACAAAAGTTTAACGGCCTCCAGCCCGAAAGCTCCAGTCCGTCAGTAGACTAGCCCAACAAGCACGTCATTACAAATTTAGTCTTCTAAGAGGCTAAAAAGACTCGTGCCACCATGGTTATGATAACAGAAACTGTAAGGAGGGTGCCGATCACAACGAGGAGAGCCTGTCCAAGGCGGGTTCTGTGCACGAAGCTCAGACCCAGGGCAGAGAGGTAGATTTCATAGAACTGAAAGAGGAGAATGAGGGGGAGAAATGGAATCCAAGCAAACAAATTAACTGCACTGGCATAGCAGACCACTCTGAATGTGGCCTCGTAGGTTCCGCCTTTGCGCAAGAGCTTGGTGAACAGGAGATTCAGAATCGCGGCGCTGACAAAGGGCATCCACAAGGCGGCAAACATCACCAGTAGATGCCAGGGCGAAACACTGCCGGACATCGCCACAGTGAGACCCAGAGAGACCAGGAAAGAAAATCCGGTGCAGAAAAGAAAAAAGACATAGGGGCCTATGAGTCCACCCTCCAGCGGCATGCTCGGAAAAAACATACGCGGGCTGAAGAGTACTGCTTTTACTGTCCCCAAGAACCCCCTGATAAGTCCGGCCCCTGAGGGCTCGGGTTGCACGGGCTCAGGCATACCGGAGTTGAACGATGCACCATTTTCCATTGCGCACCTGCAGAGTAATAGAAAAGGGTTAGGCTGAGTTACCTAACCCCTTGAGTTCATTGGAGGCGGCACCCGGATTCGAACCGGGGAATAACGGTTTTGCAGACCGTTGCCTTAGCCACTTGGCCATGCCGCCTTTTCTTTTTTTTTAATCACTTACAGCCTCGAATGTCAAGCTTTTCCTCTTCGGAGCGCTGAACTCTCCTCATTCAGCAAAGCTGCCAGTCGTTTGTCCTTTTCAGCCCACAGTGCATTCAGCCAACTCATGAATCTCTTGCGGAATTCCCGATCCTTAAAATAATCACCGGTGAGATCTTCATTGATCGGCAACGATTCTACCCTCACCTTGATTACGGTAACTCTACCGCAAAGAAAGGCCCAAAAACCCTCACCCCCTCCCGGATACGCGATGGTTACATCCAAAATAGAATCCAGTTGCTCTCCCATGGCTGCAAGTACGAAAGCAATACCGCCGGCCTTGGGTTTCAGCAGGCGGGAGTAAGGCGAGCGTTGCTTACGGTGCTTTTCCGCAGTGAACCGCGTTCCCTCCACAAAATTCATGATGGACACAGGAAAAGTCTTAAACTTCTCACAAGCCCTCATAGTGGTTTCTATATCTTTTTGGGCTGATGATGAGCGTTCCAGAAACGGATAATCCAGGGCCCACCAGGCCAGACCCAGGAACGGTACCCAGAAGAGCTCTTTCTTCAGGAAGAATTTGTGGAAAGGAGCCTTGCGGTACAGAACCTTCTGTAAAACCAAGATGTCAGTCCACGACTGATGATTGGCCACCACCAAGTACCAGCGATTCATCTTCAATCCATCAGTGCCGTCAACGTCCCAGTGAATTTTATGGATGAGCCTCGTATTGCAGTTGTTAAAAAAAATCCAAATGTTGCCAATGCCAATCATTATCTTACTGCAGAGCTTATGCCATGCAGGTATGGGCACACAAAGCTTCAGGAGCGCTACCGGAAAAAGCACCAGGGCCCAGAAAATGGTGTTGACGACGTACAGACTGAGGGACAGAACACCTTTGACAGGACCTGGCAAGAAACTCAACATCTCTTATCCCTAAAGTTGGATTGAAGGTATTAGGTTGATTTGCAGCCTCGTTCATACTCGTCCAGAGGCAAGGTGTCAAGACTCATTACGAAGGTTTCAGTGTTCCCGCCTTCGCCTCAGGGGCTTCGGCGCAGCAAGCAGTGTGCGTCGCTGCCGCTTCGCTTCAGATGAAATCTTCAACAGATTTCAGTTTTCCTGTTTTTCATCCCTGACACCTGAAACCTGACACCTGGTAACTGAATTACACCTGACATCTGAAACTCCGAAATGAGGATATTCTCTATTGATCTAAGACTCCCTGCCATGCTATAAGATGGCTCCTCAAAAGAAAAAAGCGGGAGTAGCTCAACTGGCAGAGCATCAGCCTTCCAAGCTGAGGGTTGCGGGTTCGAAACCCGTCTCCCGCTCCAGCGAAACCAAGGGCTTACATGGGCACGTGTAAGCCTTTTCTTTTTCCTCATACCTCTTGTCAATCTGCCCTCATCTCACTGATGATTCTTCTTGCTCTATTTGCGGCTCTACATTATCCTGTGTTGGCGCGAGTCGCCTGCAGGCAAAATCTCAGGGTTTCAGGTGTCGGGTGTCAGGTGTCAGCAGTAAATGGTAAGTCGTTGTCGAGCATCAAGTATCCAGTATCAAGCACCAAGTATCTCAAATCTACAATCATAAATCAAAAACAGACTGGCCCTAAGGATCAGGTTTTCGATCTTGAATACATCAATGCGCTGAACGGTTATTACAGGAGGGGTGCCATGACCGTCAAAATTCTCGTAGCTGATGATGAGCAGGAAATCAGAGATTTGCTCGATAATTTCCTGAAAGATCAGGGATACGAAGTAATTCTGGCTTCAGACGGTGAGCAAGCGCTGCAGTTGGCGGAGATGGAAAATCCGCAAGCAATCATATTGGACGTGAGGATGCCCGGTTTGGATGGCCTGCAAGTCTGCAAGCGGTTAAAGGCCAAGGAGGAAACGAAACTTATCCCGGTAATTTTCATAACCGGGTTTGAAGACAACAAGTTGAAAGCCCTCGATATGGGGGCTGATGACTTTGTCAATAAACCTTTCGACATGGTTGAACTCTCAATCCGAGTAAAATCGGTACTCCGAATCCGTCATCTTACCGATGAACTCGAAAGGGCCGTGGCTTATATAGAAGAACTGCGTAAGGATCTACCGGAACTGCATTAGACATGGAATATCCGGGCTAGACTTGAATTATCGAGCGAAGCCCGGACATTTCATGAATCGCTGTCGCGAGACCACGAAGGTGGACGTGCCACCAGGCAACCGCAGGGTATTGGTTTCCGCACCTGAATGGTACGTCGCAGGGGCCGATACCCGAGGACGCCAGGAAGGACGGCCATATAATTCGCGCTCGCTGCGCTCCGCTCAGTCCCCACTCCTTCGGGGCGGGGCCCCAGTTTCGTGGTCGCAGCAAGTGAGTCATGAAATGTCCGGGCTATGAGGGATTGAAATGGAGCGAGATAAACGGCTATATCCGAGATCTAAGGTGAAATGGCCCGTCACAATGACCACCTCTGCAGGTACCATAGAAGGAGAAACAGTAGACGTCAGCACCCTGGGAGCCTACATTCAATGCCCAGAGCAGCTCAACCCCAGTGAAAACTTATTGTTGAGCGTCAGACTCCCTGCCGGTTCACCCCTGCAAGTCTTTGCTGAAGTTGTATGGTCAAGTTCAACCGGCCTCGAGAGCAAGAACGGACCGCCTGGGATGGGGGTTCGTTTTCTCTGGTGAGCACATAGTGCATGACGTCATTGGGTATACCCGCCATGTCTCTGATTCAGAAAGTTGGGGAAGAAGCGTTTCTGCACAGGGCCCGGGAGATAACCGCTTCACAACCGCTCTTCTCCTGGCTGGGCGCAAGCATTGTTTCGGTGAGCGAGGGATACTGTGAGATGCAACTACCCCTCAGGGAAGAATTCGTCAATGATCGGTATACGCTGCAGGGCACAGTTCTCTTTGCTCTTCTCGAAGCAACAACCTTTGTGGCCTCTCGCACTCTGGTAAGAGGTAAAACTGAGATGGATTTTCATCAGGAGATGAAAATCAACTTTATCAAAGCGGTGCGACAGGTAAACCAGACTATCAAGGCAAATGGTCGCGCCCTGCATCGGGGCCGGTCAACGGCGGTGGTTGAAGGTGAGGTTTATGATGAGGCAGGAGACCTCATTGCCAAAGCACTTGGGACGATAGCCATATTGCGTTATTAAGAATTAAGGAATTAAGGGATTGAGTTACTGCTACATTGAATTCCTTAATTTTTTCTGCCTTGCCTTCTTGCCGCCCAGGCATTTTTGACTCCTTCCGGCAAACCCAGCAGCATACTGCATCCCAGGTAGATGAGTATCCCAGCTGCCACCCAACATGCCAAACCGACTGCCAAGAATCCACCTGTGAGTTTGCCTCCATCGTAGCTGTACCGGCAAAGGATCTGCACCACGACCGCCATGATGAACGAAGCAACCAGACAGCGGCCGCTGCTCAGCAAAAGTCTCCCTCCTTGAATTCCACCAAGACGTCTACTCAGCAACAACATCAATAAAAGCACGTTTGCTATTGCTGCTATGGAGACAGCAAGTGCCAGACCGCTATGCCCGAGTGGCCCTAAAAAAAGCACACTCAGAATCGCATTGAGAGCCAGAGCTCCAACACCTGCCCAGACTGTTACGTAGGCACCATCCAATGCATACCAGGCCCCAACGAGAACCCTGAAACTAGCCACAGCCCATAGCCCGAGAGCAAAATAGCCGAGAGCCTCAGCCGTCATCCTGGTGGATATCTCATTGAATTCTCCGCGTTGGAAGAGAAAATGAACCAGGGGTGTTCTGATCACCCAGAGGCCAGCTGCCGCCGGAATTGTCAGAAACCAGAGGAGTTCCATGGCCTCGACCACCTGCTGGCGAAAAGTCTGCCATTCCTGCAAGGCACTCTGACG
>JASFGC010000023.1:0-19127 GCA_050123975.1 Syntrophobacterales bacterium
GGTAATGATTTGCGCCAGCTTACAGGGGGTGAGGGGAACAATGAAAATCCGTGTTGGTCTCCAGATGGAAGGCTGATTCTTTTTCAATCAGACCGCCGCGGTAGCCCAACCCTCTGGGTGATGCAGGCAAATGGCACGGATCAAAGGAGACTCCGTCTCAACCTCGGAGGCTCCCAAACAGAGCCTGACTGGTCTCCACGATTGACGAGAGCAACTCCTTAGTAGTATAAAGGGACCCAGCTAATACGGTTGGTCCACAAATTGCGTTGAATTTTGTGCCAGCCGCTGTATTTGGTTGCATTTGGTTGGGTTTTTGCATAGGGCATGAAGGATTCGTTGACAAGGAGAGGAGGGTAATGAGGCATGCGTAAGAGCAGAGCGTGGATTTTCGGTGCAATTATGTTGGCTATGCTGCTGGCGCTGGGAGTTTCGTGCGCCAAAAAACAGGTAACAATGGAAACCCAGGAAATGGCTGCAGAGGAGGGAGCGGCCCAACAGAGCGCTGAAGATGAGGCAGCTCGTCGTGAAGCTGAAGAGATGAGACGGGCGCGAGAAGCACGCCAGAGGGAACAGGCGGCCACTATGTCTGAAGAAGCCAGACGAGCAGCCTTTGAGGATGAACACATTCACTTTGACTTCGACAAATATTTTCTTACGCCCCAGGCCATGGTGATTCTGGACGACAAGGCGGCATATTTGCGTGAACATCCTGGAATTCGAGTCCTGGTTGAGGGTCACGCCGACGAACGCGGCACCAACGAGTATAACTTGGCTTTAGGTGACCGCCGCGCCAATAGTGCGAAGAATTACTTGGTCAAATCAGGGGTGGCTGAGAGTCGAATTACCACCATCTCCTATGGTGAAGAGCAGCCTCTCTGCAGGCAGCAACACGAATCTTGCTGGTCCAGGAACAGAAGGGGTGTGTTCAACATTCGATAAGTGTCTGCGCCTGGGCAGGCTGTCTGACCGTATTGGTTGAATCAGTGCCGACACAGGAGGTATCGGTCCTGGCTATCTGCGATGGGCCAGGACCGATACCTGTTTTACAACTCAGGCTTTGTGCAGGTTCAGTGAGTCTGCAAAGCTGATTCACCTGACCAGCATGGTGGCTGGGCGGACAGCAGCCATGTTTGCATTTGTTCCTGCGGCTTCATTTGGGAGCACTATTTTATACGCAGGTGTGTGCAGTAATGCACCCTGGGACGGATTTCTTCGTCCGCCTTGCTAAGGTTTCGACTCGCATTAGAGAGAAGGCTTTCCAGATATTCACTCCAAACTATCTACCGTCTCTTTTTCATACGCATCATTCTGGCGCTCCCCTGGCTATCCCACGTTTCGCTGTAATGTTTTTCACCGAAGTGGAGGCAACTTTTCGGAAAGGCGTCTTCTTTATAACGGGTTGGGAGTACAGGGGTGAACAGTGATGGGGAGTAGTTGAGATGAATAAAATTGGCTCCACCGACAGAGGAATGGGTGTTTTGAGAGCTGTTGTACTGGGATTACTGTTCTTTTGTTTTGGGCTCGGGGGGTGCGCAACCCAGCAAGACGTATCCGTACTGCAGAGGCAAATCTGGGATGCGCGTCGAGAGCTGGATAAAACCGAAGCCCAGTTTGCTGAGTTAGAAAAGGCCATGGAAGAGAAACTGGAAGCCGACCGTCAGCCACTTCGTCGCAATCAAGCGGCAGTGGGAGCGCAAATGGACCGCATAGAGCTCGAGCTCGGAAGGCTGAATGGCCAAATAGAGGAAGCAGCGGCCATGAACGAACGAAACGGGGTGCGAATCAGTGAGATTCAGCAACGGCAGATGGAATCGATGTTGGAGATTCGTAAAACCGTGGAAGATCTGCAGCGAGCACATAACCTGATGGCCAGTTCCCTTGGACTTCAAGAACTGGCAGTCACCTCGACGACGGGATCAGCGAATGAGAAGAAGGCAGGCAAAGCTCAATCCGGTCCGGCAGAGGTGAAGATTGCCAGCAAGCCACCTGCCTCAGATGCAGAGGGACTTTATGACCAGGCTTTCCAACTGTTTCGGGCTGGGAAGTTCGAGGCAGCACGGGCCGAATTCAGTAACTATCTTGAGCGTTATCCAAAAACCGACTTGGCCGACAATGCTCAGTTCTGGCTGGGTGAATGCTATTATTCGGAGAAGAAGTATCGGGAAGCTATAGCCGCCTATGAAAAGACTATCAAGAACTATCCCAAGAGCGACAAGGTGAGTAGCGCTTTGCTCAAACAAGGCATGGCCTTTGTGGAGCTTGGAGACAAGACGGCAGGAAAGATACTTTTAAAAAAGGTGGTTAATGGTTATCCCCAAAGCAACCAGGCCAAGATAGCCCGAAACAAGCTGACCAGAATTAAGTAAAACAAAGGGCATACCCATTGGGTCATCTCGCTTTGCTGTCATGCTTGGTCATCTGTGGTGGCGATCCAATGACGGCGAAGCCAGATGACTTGATGCTTGTGATTGGCGCCCATTTTTTTGTGGCGTCTAGAAGGAGAAATACCGATGCAAACAGAAAGGCTCATTCCATTTTGGAGATTATTGACTGTTTTGGCTCTCATCACTCTGGTATTGCCGGCCTATGCAGCTGAGAGTCAGTCTGCGGACCAGAAGGTGGCGGTGGTCAATGGCACGATTATAAAGCAGGTTGAGTTAGATAGCGAGACCAACCGATTTCTTGCCCGCTTGCAGAGAACGGGCAGGTTTCCAACTGATGTAGAGTTAGGCGAAATCAAAAAGCAAGTGCTCGAGAACCTTATCGCTCAAGAGTTGCTCTATCAGGAGAGCCAGAAAAAGGGTATCAAGGTTGATCAAAAGCAAGTTGATGCCCAATTAGCAGCACTCAAAGACAGATTTCCCAGTGAAGCCGAGTTCAACAATGCCTTGACAAGGATGAATCTCACTGAGGCAGATTTGAAATTTCGGTTTGAGCGGGATTTGGCCATCAGAGAACTCCTTGACAGTCGAATTGAAGGCAAAGTTGCTGTTTCTGATAAAGAAACCAAGGCTTACTATGATGGAAACTTGGAGCATTTCAAGAAACCCGAGCAGGTGCGAGCCAGTCACATATTGATTAAAGTTGATCCAGGGTCAGAGGAGGCGAAGAAAGCTGAAGCACGGAATAGAATCGAGTTGCTTCAAACAAAACTCAAGAAAGGTGAGGATTTCGGCGCTCTTGCCAAGGAGTACTCTGAGGGTCCCACCGGCCCCAAAGGTGGTGATCTGGGATTCTTTGGGCGGGGTCAGATGGTGAAACCTTTTGAAGAGGCGGCTTTTACTATGAAACCTGGACAGGTGAGTGACATGGTCGAGACCAGATTCGGATATCATCTCATCATGGTTACCGACAGAACACCCGAGGGCACAGTCCCTTATGAAGAAGCTAAAGACAGACTGGAGCAGTTTTTGATGCAACAGAAAGTCCAGGCAGAGATAGCTAATTACGTTGAGACCTTGAAGGCAGAAGCAAAGATAGAGAGGTTTCTGTAAAAAGAGGTACAAGCAAACCCAGTTCACAAAGCTAGATCAAATCTCACTGGCTTCGTCGGTGAAGATGACGAGCTTCTGTGAAGGTTTCAGGTTTCAGTGTTCAGGTTTCAGCAGAGACGGAAGTCTCAAATGTGATCATTCAGGCTCGGCGATTTCTCTTTTCCTCCCTGACACCTGACACCTGAAACCCTGATCCTTGATCCTTGCGCCGATCATGTCTGATCTCCTAAACAAAGCCCTACGATACCGCTGGCTTGTTTTCTGGATTCTCGCCTTCAGCTACATCTTGGTCTATTTTCATCGTCTCTGTCCGGCCGTGGTAGCCGTGGATATGATGCGTGATCTCCAAGCCGGAGGCACGTTGCTGGGGTTGCTGAGTTCGGCCTATTTCTATCCGTATGCTCTCATGCAACTGCCGGCCGGTCTCCTTTCAGATTCGTGGGGCCCTCGGCGATCCATTACCCTGTTTTTCATTGTGGCCACCATCGGTTCCATCCTGTTGGGCTTAGCACCCTCAACTTCCTGGGCCATCGTCGGACGTACCCTGGTGGGACTGGGTGTTGCCATGCTCTTTGTGCCCACCATGAAAATACTGGCTGAGTGGTTCCGGGTCAGGGAGTTTGCCACTATGACCGCGATTCTCATGGTCATGGGGGGTCTCGGCGTTCTCACCGCTGCCACTCCCCTGGCCCTTCTCAGCAACTGGATTGGCTGGCGTCTTTCCTTTGTGGCCGTGGGAGTTTTTACCATGGTGATGGCCATCCTGGTTTGGCTTTTTGTGCGTGATCGACCAGCTGATCTTGGCTGGCCCTCACCCGCAGAACCTGTAGGGGCGAATCCGCCCCCAATCGGACTCATGGAGGGAATGCGGCGGGTGCTCACCTACCCTCGATTCTGGCCTGTGGCCGTCTGGTTCTTTTTCGAAATGGCTATCTTTTTTTCTTTCGGAGGGCTCTGGGGCGGCCCCTACCTCATGCAGGTCTACGGACTCACAAAGGCCAAAGCAGGTCATATACTCTCCATGCTGGCAATAGGTATGATCGTGGGAAGTCCCATGCTCAGCTTCCTGTCCAACCGAATCTTTCAGGGGCGAAAACCGGTGATGCTGCTCTCCAGCTTCATCGTAATGTGCCTTACAGCTCTGCTGGCCTTTTACACTGATGGCATTCCCATTGCCGCTCTCTATCTGATCTGCCTGGGTCTCGGGATCTTTTCCAGCGCCATTGTGGTGATAGCGTTTACCACCACCAAAGAACTTTTTCCTGTACAGATAGCCGGGACATCTACCGGGTTGGTAAATCTATTTCCTTTTGCCGGGGGGGCGGTTTTCCAGCCGTTGCTCGGGTACGTGCTGGAGCGTGCCGGTACGGTGGACGGGGCTTTTGCTTTGTCTGGATACGAGCAGGCTTTCCTGATTCTTTTCGTATGCGGGCTTATTTCTTTCCTTGCCTGCTTTTTTATGAAAGAAACTTTGGTCAAAGAATAATAATTGGCAGTTATAGGCATACTTTTTGTAAGAGTGTCATCTCAGTATTGACAGACCGTCGATGCAGGTCTATCTTTTTAGAACTGTTCAATGATATGTTTTTCTGGCGAATGAAGTTCAGAGAAGTGAAAGAGAAGCTGGCTTGTTAAACTGCTGAATGTTGCAGGCCAACGAGATACCATGCGATTTCTTTTATACAACATCCGTTACGGCACCGGGATCGGGAGGCGATTTCATTTGCCGATTCCGTTCAGCGGCTATCTGAAGCGCACCAATGGCAACCTGCGGCAAATCGTTGACTTCATACGATTAGTCGATGCGGACATTATAGGTTTGCTGGAGGTGGACAGCGGCTCTTACCGCTCGGAGAAGATCAACCAGGCTGAAGCTATCGCCAGAGAGCTGAGCCATTATCACGTCTATCAGTCGAAATATCCCAGCGATTCCGTGGTGCAGAAAGTCCCGTTGGTAAACAAACAGGGCAATGCCTTCTTGACCAACCAAGAGATCAGATCTCACACATTTCATTACTTCAGCGAAGGAGTAAAGCGGTTGGTGATAGAGTTGGAGTTGGAGGAATTCAACGTTTTCCTGGTACACCTGTCGCTCAAGTTCCGCCATCGTCAGTATCAGCTGCAAGAACTACATGACATGGTCACCCAAGTGGAAAAGCCTGTAATTGTTGCCGGCGATTTCAATGTGTTGTGGGGTGATCGGGAATTACAGTTGTTTCTTGCCGCTACCGGTTTGCAGAGTGCCAACGGCAAGGGAAAACCGTCTCATCCCAGTCGGGCACCGCGAAGGCAACTGGATTATATTTTTCACAGTCCAGAATTAAAGGCCACCAACTTCCAAATACCACAGGTCAAATTGTCCGACCATTCACCCCTGGTCTGCGAGATTGGCTAAGTGCAGCCCACCAAGAAGAGCACCAAGAAATTCCAAATCACAAATCCAAATCTCAAGGTTTCAGGTGTCGGGTTTCAGGTGTCAGGCAAGAAAAACAAAAAAACTGAAACCTGAACACTGAAACCTGAAACCTACGTCTTTGCTCCACCCCTCAGCGGTGGCTCAAAGCCGGGCCTTCATGCCCGGATCCTCTACTCCACAAAGGTTTCCACCTCTATAGTGTGGCCATCGGTGAGAATAGTGACGGCGCCGTGATGGTCGGTACGGTAGGTTCTTGCTCCCAGGGTGCGGTAGCGTTCCACGACTCGCCTGGCGGGTAAATGGAAAGGGTTGTCAAAGCCGACGGAAAATACCGCAATTTGAGGCTGCAGCCAATGTAAGAACGGTAGTGAACTGGAAGTGCGGCTACCATGATGAGGCACCAGTAGCACATCAACAGGTTCATAAAGGCGTTGATTGGCCAGTCGGTACTCGACCTCTTTTTCTATATCTCCGGGGAAAATAAAAGAAACTTCCTTGTAGCTCAGCCGCACCACAAAGGAGAGGTTATTGAGTTCCCTGTTCGTTGGAATTGTGTGACCTGGATGGAAATCCGGTGGGGGATGGAGAACCTCCACGACCACACCGTTGATGTTTTGACGGGGAGGCAGTTCCCGAGGACCGAGGCAAACTACTTTTTTCTGAGCCAGCCGATTCATAAGATCGGCAAAATCCGGATCGATCGTGGGCACCTGAGGACTCCAAAATTGTTTAGTGGGGAAATGCGTAATCACAAAAGACAATCCCTTGAAATGGTCGGGGTGGGGATGACTCAAGACCACAGAATCCAATCGACGAATACCACGATGCCACAGATAGGGCGCCACCACATGCTGACCCACATCAAATGAACCGCCATAGAAGCCACCGCCATCGATAAGCATTGCCCCTCGTTCAGGTAATTCCACCACAGCCGAGTTGCCCTGTCCCACGTCCAAATAGGTCACCCGTAGACAAGATTGTGCAGGAAGAATGTGATAAGGCAGAAGCCATGAACCGACCAGTGTCAAACAGCCAACCGTAATAAGGCTAGTTTTCAGCCAGCGAGAAATTCCTGTAAATAAAACAAGCAGCAGAGTATAGGCAAGTCCTACCTGCCATACTTTGGGCGTACCTGGCCAGAGTGTGGCCCAAGGCAGACTTCCGAATTTTGCTGCAAGGAAAACTACCAATTTGAGACCCAAGGTGCCAAGCGTCAAGAAGAAGCCAGCCAGCAAAGCGGAAATTGGCAGGAAACAAAGGGCAAGTAATCCAGCTGGCAAAACAAGAAACCCCACGAGTGGAACCGCGAACAGGTTGGTGATCATGCCCACGGGAGTCAAACGGTGAAAATGATAAAGGACCACCGGGGCGGTAAAGAAAGACAAGATCAAGGAGGCACAGATAAACTGATAGAGACGATATCCCAATCGAGGCAACCTTTGATCTTGACCATCCTGGGGCTGGAGTATACTTATTACTGGCAGTCTGGGCAGGACCCAGACCAGAGCGACGACACCAATAAAGGAGAGCTGAAAAGAAGCAGCAAAAAGAGCCTCGGGGTGAAAGCTCAAGATGAGAAAGGCTGCAAGCAGCAGGGAATTGAGCAGATCCTTTTGGCGCTGGACTACCAAGGCCAAGGTGAAAAATGCAAGCATCAGAGTGGCACGGAGCGCAGGCAAACCCATACCAGTGAGCAAGCCGTACGTAAGTGCAATGGGAAATGCAGCGAGAGCGGCTACCGGACGTGCCCCCCACCTTCTAGCCACAGCTACAATACGCACCAGGAAAAAATGAAATATCAGATAGGCAAAACCCGCCACCAGACCAAGATGGAGACCCGAAATAGCCAACAGATGTCCGATGCCTGCGTTGTAGAGTTGTTCTCGGAGGTCAGCACTCAGTCTATAACGTTCACCAAGTAAAAGAGCTTGATAGAGACCAGCAAGATCCGGAGGTAGCCACGCTTCCAGAAAAACGCGGCTTCTGGTACGTATGATATCGAGAAAATAGCTCAGCCCTCTCTCTGGTTTGCCCAGGGGAACCAGTTCAGCATCTTGGCGCACATAACCTCTGACCCAAATGCGTTGGTCTGCAAGGTATTGTCTGTAGTTGAATCCACCAGGATTATTAAAGTTTCGTATTGGCTTAATCCTCACTCGACCAATAAGACGTTGACCGACCGACCACTGTTTTTCACAATTGCGGACGGTAAGAAGCAGGTTGCCCGAGACCGTCTGCCAGCTCTCACCCTCTTTAAGAGCTTCAAGCCTTAGAATGATTCTGGTGTTGCTGAGGCGACGTTCAAGAGGACGCGTGATAATGCCCATGAGAAACGCACTTTTCTTCTGTAAAAGTTGCTGAATGCCAGCAGGAGGCTGCACGGGATCGGGAATTGTTGTGGAAGCGAGAGCTCCCATTAGTGCAAATACTGCTAGAGGCAGTAGGAGCAATCTTTGCCCCCGCACAGTTAGGAAGCAAAGGAAAGCACAGAGTAATATGGCAGAAGCAGCTAGTAGAAAGGGTTGTACAGGGAGGTGATGCCCAGCAAATATACCGCAACACAGACTAATGAGCAGATAGAAAAGAGGACGGTGTACAACAGACATGAAATGTGCGCCATTCTTGGGAAGCGGGAGAGTTAAGCCGACCTTCTGAATAAGCTTAAACAAGCAAGCTAGGCCATTCTCGGCACAAATCGACGCGGAGACGCGGCGACACGGAGAAACGGCGAAACTACCAATTCAGTGAATGCTCTAAAAAGAGGTTAATATGCCCCTTGTACAAGTCAGACAAAGCTTTAAATCTTGTAATCGAAAGGTATCAAAGAAAGGTCTGCTTATCAAGATGAGATCGCACCCGCTGGAAGAAGCAGCTTATTCGATCAATTCGATGGCTGGTTTTTGTCTCCGCGTCTCCGCGTCTCCGTCTCCCCGCGTCGTACTCTAAAGCCTACTGCTTACTCCCTTATACGTTCAATCTTGGCTCCCACCCCACTCAGCTTCTCTTCCAGCCGTTCATAGCCCCTATCAAGGTGGTAGACCCGGGATACCTCGGTAACGCCTTCGGCGGCCAATCCGGCCAGGATCAGCGAGGCACTGGCCCTGAGATCTGTGGCCATCACCGGGGCGCCCTGCAGTTTTGAGCGGCCGCGCACAATGGCCGTGTTGCCTTCAAAGCTGATATCGGCACCCATCCGTTTGAGCTCACCCACATGCATGAAGCGGTTTTCGAATATTTTTTCGGTGATTATGCTCTGGCCATCTGCCAAACACATCATTGCCATAATCTGGGCCTGCATATCAGTGGGAAAACCAGGATAGGGATTGGTCTTGATATCTACACTATGGATTGTTTCACCAGCAGAACAGGTAATGTAGTCCTCGCCAATTTCGAAAAGCATGCCGGCCTCTTCCAGCTTATGAATAACCGCTTCCACATGTTGTGGGACACATGGCTGGACAGTGATGCTTCCGCCGGTGATGCCTGCGGCAGTGAGATATGTTGCAACCTCAATGCGATCAGGCATGATGGAATGGTCCATGGGCTGTAGTTCTGGCACTCCTTCAATGGTGATTACTGCGGTGCCCGCGTTTTGAATGGAACCGCCCATGTTATTAAGGCAACCGGCCAGCTCTACTACCTCCGGTTCCCGGGCGGCATTTTCTATGACTGTTTGGCCTTCGGCAAGCACGGCAGCCATCATGATATTCGCAGTGCCCGTAACTGTGGGAATATCAAAATAAATGTGGTTACCAACCAGCTTCTGGGCAGAGGCCTCCACATAGCCATGCTCCAACTCGATGTTGACACCCAATCGTTCCAGTCCACTCAAATGGAGATTAATGGGCCGGGCGCCAATGGCGCAGCCGCCGGGCAGGGAGACTCGAGCTCTCTTGAAGCGGGCCACCAGTGGACCGAGCACCAGGACCGAGGCGCGCATGGTTTTGACCAGGTCATAGGGTGCCTCATAAGCATCCACTGTTTCGGTGTGAATACTGAGAGGATCGCCTTCTTCAAAGGTGGCGCCGAGGTGATAAAGAAGGGTCTTGGTGGTACGAATGTCACGCAGATGGGGAATATTTCGCAACCGATGCACACCGCCGGTAAGAAGAGTTGCGGCCAGCAGGGGAAGTGCCGCATTTTTGGCGCCACTCGTCTGCACAGTACCATGCAAAGGGCGACCACCTTCAATGATTATTTGATCCATCAGCTAAACCTCAGTTGGAAAGCATACCATAAGTAGTCAGTAGCCAGTAGTCAGAATTCAAGAAGCATAGAGCATAGAGCAGAGGGCATAGGGCATAGAGGTTCATAGTTGGAGGTTAGAGGACCGCTCAGCAGGCTTCGCTCAAGGTTGGAGGCAAGTAGATTTTCAACAATTTTCTGCCTCCCACTCAATCCTCTGACTGCGTGTCACTGCCTTGTGCCCTGTGCCTTGAGCCTTGCGCCCTTATGCTCTCAAATTGGCACCCCAATATTATATCGACCTTTGCTTAATACCTATCCTTTTTTTAACGCCACTAGGACCCGATCTAACCCACTGTAATCTTTGATTATCCGATCGCTTTTATAGCGCTGGCTATCTTTAACCAGTGCGGAAACACGTTCAGCCTGATTAGCACCGATTTCCATAAAGAGAGCACCGGCCGGGGACAAGACCGTGGGGGCTTCTGCGATAATGCGCCTGATGACTGCTAGGCCGTCAGGACCGCCCTCCAAGGCGTGATGAGGCTCAAAGTCACGAATCTCCCGGGGAAGTTCCAAGATTTCAGCATCACTGACGTAGGGGGGATTGGTAACCACTGCCGTGAATTTCTGCGAACCACCGGGTATGGCTGCAAACATGTCGCCTCGAACGAAAGAAATCCTCTCATCTATCTGATTTAACGTGGCATTCTCCTTTGCCAAACGCAAGGCCGCCATGGAGAGATCCGTGGCCACGATTCTGGCTGCTGGTAATTCCCGAGCCAGGGCAATGGCTATTGCACCTGATCCGGTCCCAAGATCCAAAATATCAACGGTGGGTTCAGCCTCGGCAAGAAATTCCAGCACGGCCTGCACCAACACTTCTGTTTCTGGTCTGGGAATGAGCACATCTGGGCTAAGGCGCAGGGGCAGGGACCAGAACTCCTGAAGTCCGGTGATATATTGGTTGGGCTCTCCTTTAAGACGGCGCTTGATAGAGGCTCGGTACGCCGTCAGTTCACTTGTTTCCATAGGCCGGTCGTAATTCAAGTAGAGGAAGAGACGGTCTTCTCCGAGCACATGAGCGAGCAGTACTTCCGCAGAAGTGCGAGGCTCGGGCACATTGTTTTTCTGGAAATAATCAGTGGTCCACTGTAGGAGTTTCAGGACGGTCCAGGATTCTTCAGGCATGGTTATATTCAACCAAAGAGATCTGGTCCTCTGCGCCAGGTCAGCGTTGAGAGGCTTTGTCGGTGAAAAAGTGAGTCTATTGGAGTACTGGAGTACTGGAGTATTGGAGTGTTGGCAAAAGCGAAAACCCTAATTTCAACTTGAATTGGTTTTTTCATTACTCCATTACTCCACCACTCCATTACTCCAGCTGACCTCCTTGCGAAGAAAAGACTCCTAAAGCCCCCTGAGATGCTAGCTCAGATCCCCTCCGGGCTTCTTTAATTCATCATCGACTCGGCTTCGAAATGGGTTGTGAGTGGATCGATGATGGAGTTGATCTCTCCCTCAAGAACTTCCTCTAGCTTATAGAGGGTTAGATTGATCCGGTGTTCAGTTACCCGATTCTGGGGAAAATTATAGGTGCGGACGCGTTCACTGCGATCACCAGTGCCCACTTGGCTCTTGCGGTCTTCAGCGGTTTTGTCCCGCTGCTCTTGCTGCTTTCTATCGAGGAGTCGGGCGCGCAGTACCTTCAAGGCTTTGGCTCTATTCTTGTGCTGAGATTTTTCATCCTGGCAGCTGACTACCAGACCGGTGGGTACATGGGTTATGCGGACGGCAGAATCAGTGGTGTTGACGCTCTGGCCTCCTGGGCCCGAAGAGCGGAAGACGTCTATGCGCAGGTCGTTGGGTTCAATTTCCACCTCCACCTCTTCAGCTTCGGGGAGTACGGCAACGGTTACAGCGGAGGTATGGATTCTTCCTTGTGACTCGGTGGTGGGAACACGTTGGACCCGGTGGACGCCGCTTTCATATTTGAGATGACTGTAGGCGCGGTCGCCTGAAAGGGAGAAGATCACTTCCTTGAACCCACCAATCCCAGTGGCGTGGCTACTAAGCACATCGACTTTCCAACCCATCAGTTCAGCATACTTGGTGTACATCCTGAACAAATCAGCAGCGAAAAGGGCTGCCTCATCACCACCGGTTCCGGCACGGATTTCCAGGATTACATCCTTATCGTCATTGGGATCTTTGGGAATAAGAAGTCGCTTGAGCTTTTCCTCGAGTTTGGCCAATTCAGTCTGGATCTGACTGTTGTCTTCTTGGGCAAGTTCCCTGATATCTGGATCTGCATCACTGAGAAGTTCGCGGTTCTCCTCGAGCCTGGCGGTGAGTTCCCTATGCTTCCTGAATGTCTGAACAGAGGGCATAAGATCAGCATGTTCTTTGGCAAGACGCTGGTATTCTGGTTGATTGGCAATTATCGCCGGATCACTCAGCTTTTTTTCCAATTCAAGATAGCGTGACTCTATGTTCTCCAACTTATCGAACATGTCGGTTCACCGCCCGAGGAATCACTCCGCAGTCTCCTCTTGCTTCTCCTCTTTCTTAGCCTTTTTCTTACTTTCTTTCTCTACGTCTTTCTTGGCTTCTTTCTTTGTTTCTTTCTTAGCCCTCTTCTTAGCTTTTATCTCTACTTCTTCCGGTACTTCTTCCTTTGGCTCTTCCTGCACTTCTTCCTTTACTTCCTCTTGCACTACTTCCGTTACTTCTTCTGTTACTGCTTCCGGTACTGATTCCTTTAGCTCTTCCTGCACTGCTTCTTTTATCTCTTTTTGCACTTCTTCCTGCACTTCTTCCTGCACTACTTCCTGCACTACTTCCTGTGCTACTTTCTCAGCTACTTCCTGTACTTCTTCCTGCACTACTTCCTGCGCTACTTCCTGTACTACTTGTTGTGCTACTTCCTGTGCTACCTTCTTTACCTCTTCCTTGTTCTTTCCCAAATAGTCACCATATTTCCGGCGAAAGCGCTCAATGCGCCCAGCCGAATCGACCAGCTTCTGTTTGCCTGTGTAAAAAGGATGGCATTGCGAGCAAATCTCAATACTTATGTTTTTCTTGGTTGAGCCGGCTTCAAACTCATGGCCACAGTGACAGCGAACAGTGGTCATCCCATATTCGGGGTGGATGTCCTTTTTCATAGCGTTCCTTTCTTACCTTTATCAATATCAGCTGCAACGTATCGTTGCAGACATAGGAAAACCCGAACCCTGTTATGAAAGGGGTCAACTCACAAACTCCTTAGGATAGTCTCACAGGAGCTTTTTGGCAAGATCTTTTTGGCGGGGAACGGGAACTCGCTACTTCATTGATTCATGGAATCCAGAAAATGAGTGTTGTTTTTAGTACCCGACAGTTTGTCCAATAAGAACTCCATGGCGTCTACGGTGTTAAGGGGAGATAGGAGTTTGCGCAAGATCCAGATACGGTTCAGATCTTCAGGCGGCAGCAACAACTCTTCTTTCCGGGTACCAGAACGGTTGATATCAATGGATGGAAAAATTCGCCGATCTGCCAATTTTCGATCCAGATGAATCTCCATATTTCCTGTACCCTTGAACTCTTCGAAGATCACTTCATCCATCCGACTACCAGTGTCGATCAGTGCGGTGGCAATGATGGTAAGACTGCCTCCACCCTCGATGTTGCGAGCTGCACCAAAAAAACGTTTCGGTCTGTGCAGGGCGTTGGAATCAACACCGCCCGAAAGAATCTTGCCACTGGGCGGAACCACAGTATTATAAGCGCGGGCCAGTCTGGTAATACTATCCAGTAGTATCACCACGTCACGCTTGTGTTCCACCAAGCGTTTGGCCTTCTCGATAACCATCTCAGCAACTTGCACGTGGCGCTGTGCCGGTTCGTCGAAAGTAGAACTAACCACTTCCGCCTTCACCGATCGCTCCATATCGGTGACCTCTTCCGGCCGTTCATCAATAAGCAGTACGATCATGTAAATGTTTTTGTGGTTGGCCGAAATGCTGTTGGCAATGGCCTGCAACAGCATGGTCTTTCCGGTTCGAGGAGAAGCCACAATAAGCCCCCTTTGACCCTTCCCAAGGGGCGTGAGCATGTCCATAACCCGGTTGGAATAGCTGTCAGACTCCGTCTCCAACCGTACTTTTTCATCAGGGTAGAGGGGAACGAGATTGTCAAAGAGAATCTTGTCCCTTGTATCCTCCGGGTCCTCGTAATTTACTGCCTCCACTTTCAGCAAGGCGAAATAGCGCTCACCTTCCTTGGGTGGACGGATTTGTCCTGAGACAGTGTCTCCCGTTCGGAGACCGAATCGCCGGATCTGAGATGGGGATACATAAATATCGTCAGGGCCCGGGAGATAGTTGTAGCTCTGCGCCCTGAGAAAGCCGAAACCGTCAGGCAGGGTTTCCAAGACGCCCTCGCCGTAAATCAAGCCATCTTGTTCTGCTTGTGCTTGCAGCAGGGCAAAGATGAGCTCCTGTTTACGCATGGTGCTGAAGCCCTCCACACCATACTCCTTGGCCATCTGTATCAAACCTTTGATGTTCTGTTCTTTAAGTTGTACGAGATCCATACTTTCCTGCCCAGTTGTTACGCGGGCATTCCTCCTTTCCTTTAGTCGTTAGGACACTAGTTGTCAGTCTTTTTCGCCGTTCGTTTATTGTTGACGCTCTTGAATCACAGTGAACAATCCCAAGCTTCTATGCAGCGTAACTTGAACTCAGCAGGAACCTGTTCGGCAAGATTTTGATGAAAGGCTCAATAGAGTGGGGCACAGCGTGGTGTTGCGCCAATCTCAAACGTCGTTTCTGTTATATTGCCCTCTTGAACGTCCGCCAGCATGGTGCCAGCACTGTAAAACTGAAACAGATTCCGATCAGGAATGTCGTCTCCGGTTGGCACGCAGTTGCTTGAACTCAAAGACCTCGTTGGGATTTCTGGCGGCTTACTGGCCAGGATTTGAATTAGTGTTGTTGGAAAAACTCCTCAGGCAGGAAGTTTTGCAAATCGCTGGCTATTACTAACATGCGATTTAAATCTAAAACACAGTCCCTGCACTGTCAAGTCTTTTTTGCTTTGCTGTTGGCTGTAGAATATTTGCAAATACCGTTCCGAAATGGCATTTTAAATCTGATTTAAGTCTAGCTGCTATCAACCCCTTCCCCGATCTCCTCTGAGAGTTTTTCCTTGCAGGTGGATATAGAGTTCAGAACTTCTCTTCGTTTACTTATAGGCAGCACATCCTTGTAGCGTTCCAACGCACTCTCAAAGCGGCCGAGAGCAGCTTCATAACGTTTTGATTTAAAATAGAATTTTGCTATATAAAGCTCATGTTGTGCCAGGAGCTTACGGCATTCCTGGATTCGTTCCTTTGCCGTATTCGCATATGTCGAGTTGGGACGTTCTTTGAGGAGCCGTTGGAACGCCGCAATTGCCTGGCGGGTGGGCGTCTGGTCACGATCTTCGCTCAGTAGCTGTTTATAATAACACTCGCCGATCTGGAACATCACGTAGGGAATTGCATCATTCTTGGGATGGAGCTGGAGAAATTCTCCATAAGCAGCAATGGCTTCGGCGTACTCTTTCCGATGAAAATGGGCATCAGCAACTTTCAGTTCGGCGAGGATCGCATAGCGGCTATAAGGATAGCGTTCTTTCAGGGTAGTGAAAGCTTTCAGGGCGTCGTAATAGTCTTCATCGTCGAAATATTCCATTCCCTTTTCAGCCAGCTCTTCAGCGGTATCAGTCTCTTTTGGTCCAAAAAGGCATCCACACCCTGTCAATCCACCACTGATCAAGAGAAAAAAGAACACAAGTGCAGTGAGGGTAAGCTTCTGATTTCGCTTTATCATCTTAGCCTACATGGAGATTTGCGGGGCGGCACATTTAGAAAGAAAAGGCCTCGTCCCCAGACACCCGTCGCGAGGGACTCGGCCTCTTTTCCAATTGAGCGTTCGATCTGAGTTTAAAGATTTTTCCAGGCAATATCTAGGCTGACGGAGACCAATTCGGGTCAAACAGTCAGCAACGGGCTAAATGACCTTTTTTATAGCAGCATCGATCTGCGATTTGGAGACAGCTCCAGTTATCTGCTCAGATACATTACCTTCTTTGAATATAATCAGGGTAGGAATGGCCCTGATGCCATATTTGGATGGAGTCTTCGGGCTTTCATCGACATTGCATTTGCTCACTTTAAGACTGCCTTCGTATTCTGCTGCCAATTCAGCAACTACAGGAGCGATTGCTCGACAGGGTCCGCACCATGGCGCCCAGAAATCAACGAGAACCGGCGTGTTTGATTGGAGCACTTCTTGCTCAAAGGTGTCGTCACTAACCTCAATGATATTTTGTTCCGCCATCATGAGACTCCTTCCAGGTTAAAAAAATGATTGGCCTGCGCTTTACCGAAGTTTCGAATTTAATCATAGAGACAATTGTTTGTCAACGGCAACTTAGAACCAGCATAGAGCATAGAGCAGAGAGCATAGAGTAAGAAGTCAGAGGTCAGAGGTTAGACGACAGATGACAGACGACAAATTTTATTAGGCACCCCTTCGACAGGCTCAGGACAAGTAAGCAGTAGGCACTAGGAAGCTGGGACAAAAGACAAAGGACAGCTAACCCTATGCTCCATGCCCTATGCCCTATGCAACAGAATAGGGACTAGAAAAACTGACATGTGACCTTGGCAAACAATACCTTGACAAGGCAAGGTGTTCCGGCCAAACTTGATGACACAATTATTACATTAGATGGGCAATCAGATGGCTCGTGCAGAAAAAAGTCGTCACATTTGCCAACAATGTGGCTTCCAGAGTACTAAATGGTTAGGGCGCTGTCCTGGATGTGGGCAGTGGAACACCCTGGTGGAGGAAACCCTGGTTCGGGATCTAACTCCAGGTGGTAAAGAACTCCCGCCGCCTGCTACTCCCCAACCCATTGATGGGGTCATTTTAGAGGAAAGCCGAAGACTTTCATCCAAGATAGTGGAACTGGATCGTGTTCTGGGAGGTGGAGTGGTACCCGGCTCCGTTATTCTGATTGGCGGTGACCCGGGCATCGGTAAATCTACCCTATTGCTTCAAGCTCTTCATGGTCTTACTAGTCTCGAGCAACCCATTCTCTACATATCAGGGGAAGAGTCCACCATACAAATCAAGATGAGGTCGGAGAGGTTGGGGGTGAGCTCATCACATCTATACGTGGCTGCCGAATCAGCTTTAGAAAATATCTTCCACCTTATGGATGAGCTTAGCCCGGCTGCGGTGGCAGTGGATTCCATCCAAACTGCATATACGACCCAGCTGGAATCAGCTCCGGGCAGCGTGGCCCAGGTGCGTCACTGTGCCGACCGTCTTATGCAGGAAGGTAAGAGGAAGGGGCTGCCGGTATTTCTTGTGGGTCACGTGACCAAAGAAGGTGCCATTGCAGGACCACGAGTGCTGGAGCACATGGTGGACACGGTACTCTATTTTGAGGGAGATCGCGGCCATGCCTTTCGCATCCTGCGAGCCACGAAAAATCGGTACGGCTCCACCAATGAGATCGGAGTCTTCGAGATGAAAGACAGTGGACTGCAGGAAGTCAGCAATCCCTCGGAACTCTTACTGGCTGAAAGACCTATGGATACACCCGGATCCACGGTTACAGCAGCTATGGAGGGCACCAGGCCGATTATGGTGGAGGTGCAAGCATTGACGAGCCCATCCAGCCTGGCGGCACCGCGCCGAACCTCAATGGGCATAGATCACAATCGCTTGGCCTTGTTGGTGGCGGTCCTGGAGAAAAAGGTAGGGCTTTCTTTGCTACACCAAGACATATTTGTCAATGCAGTTGGTGGTGTCCGGATTCATGAGCCTGGAGTTGATCTGGCCATAGCCACAGCGATTGCCTCCAGTTTTTTGGAGAAGTCAGTGGATCCTCAAACCGTCCTTTTGGGCGAGGTAGGCCTCACCGGCGAAGTCCGAGCTATTGGTCGTACAGACATTCGGGTTGCGGAGGCGTCCAAGTTAGGTTTCGGTCGCTGCCTGCTGCCGCAAAGTAATGTTGAGCGACTGCCAGGGGCTCAATCCTGTGAAATCATAGGGGTAACATCACTCCAAGATGTCCTCAGCGTCCTCTTCGACTAAGTTCAATCCAAGCGACTATTCAACACCGAAAACCTAACCCAAGCAAAAGTGCAGTGTTCAGGTTTCAGTTTTTGATTTTTCTTTCCTGACACCTGACACGCTGAGATTTGGGAATGCGGGATGCGGATTGTGGATTTTTAGTTAAGTTCTGATTTGCAATTTGTTTTTCTTAAATCCGCAATCCGAAATCCGCAATTTGAAATTACCTCCACTCCATCACTCTACTAGACTGCCGCCAACAGAACGAACCAATCTCGAACAAACTTCCTCCCCTCGACAGTTGGCCATTTGGTCATTTGGCTTTTGGCCATCTGGCCAAATCTTTCCGAGCCTAAAAAAATCAAATTCTCTAACTATATGTTTTTATATGATTTATTCTGTCAATCATCGTTGGTATCACTTTTGCACAGTATGACTGCGCTCGGAAACTGTCTAATGGAGGGGCATACAGGAAATGATGCCAGGTGAAACAGCCCGGAGCAAAAGAACGGGACTCCGGGTTCCAGTCGATTTTCAAGTGAGGTGCGAATATAGCGGGAATGGAAGGCCGCCCGTGATGGCAAAAGCCGTCAACATGAGCACTGGAGGTTTATTTATCACCACTTCCGAGCCCATTCAGCCTAAAGTAAGGCTGGTTTTGGAATTCCTCATGCCCGCAACTATGAATTCAATTCAGGTACAAGGTGAGTCAGTGTGGAGTTGCCCCTGCTCATCTCAAGAAAAGCAGCTTCAGGGAACAGGCATCAAGTTTGTCAATCTAGACGAGCCCCATTTCAGGCTGATCCGGGATTATGCCTTGAGTAAGCTCTATGATGATGAATTTGTGAAAGAGGAGGGAATTGTTCAGTTACTCAGCGACATTCGCAACCTGCCCCCCCAATGGCGGTTGAAGGCGTACAA